>NZ_MEFH01000017.1:0-96070 GCF_001725095.1 Sphingopyxis sp. SCN 67-31
AACAGCCATTATGCCGACCGCGTAATTATGCTGAGGATGTCATGCCAATCTACTTTTTGTGCGCGGGTTATGGGTGACGCCGATCGGCATAATCGCGGCTTTCCGGGATCAGATGCTGCCGGCCATAACAAGCATGGCGAGGAGCTTGTCGGATGGTGGTCTGAACCGGCCTGGCGTAACGCCTGGCGGTGCGTGGGCGGCGAGGATCGCAAGCTTCTCGACCGGATCGGCTCGCAAATAGACTTCTGTGCTGCGAAGCGAGGCGTGCCCCAGCCATAGCGAGACCTTCCGAATATCGCCGGTCGCCGCCAGAGTGTGGGCGGCGCAACTGTGACGCAGCACATGCGGCGTGACCCGCTTCGCGAGCAGGGACGGACATGACATTGCTGCGTGGCGGACGTGCTTTGCGACCATCAGGGCTAAACCGTCGCGGCTCAACGGCTCGCCTGCTTGGCTTAGAAATAGTGTCGGTTCGGTTGTCGCACCGCGGGCGCCCAGCCAGCCTCGCAATGCTTGCTGTGTCTCCTGCCATAGGGGCAGGACGCGCTCCCGGCGCCCCTTGCCGTGAATCCGGACCGTCGCCAGCGAGGCGGGTGGAAATGCGGTCATTTGCAGGCCAAGAAGCTCGGATGCGCGCAGTCCGCAAGCATAGGCGATGTGAAGCATCGCCCGATCGCGCAATCCACAATAGGTACGGCCATCGGGCGCCGCGAGAAGCGCCCGAACCTCTTCGATCGTCAGGGCATCGACGAGCCGCATCGTGGTCCGCTTGCGGGGCAGCGCGTGGATGCGCAGTGCCTGATCGAGGCAGGCTGGAACCTTGTACTCGATATAGCGGAAGAAGGATCGCACTGCGGCGAGACGGGCGTTACGGGTGGAAACGCTGTTGCGTCGATCCTCTTCGATATGATCCAGGAAAGCCAGGATGAGATCGGGATGGAGATCTTCAACCTGGAGGTCGATAGGTCGGCATCGTCGGCGGTCGGCCGCGAAGCGGACCAGCAATGTGAAACTGTGGGCGTAGGTCGCGACCGTATGGGGGCTGGCGCTGCGATGCCGGGGCAGATGATCAACCAGATAGTCGGTGAGGTGGGGAGCGAGCGAGGTCATCGGACACCTCCCACGAAGCGATCCTCGTTGGCCGCGGCGATGGTGCGCATCAGGACCGGGGTGGCTTCGAGATACCAATAGGTGTGCAAGATACTGCTATGGCCCAGATAGTCGCGAAGGGCCGCCATGTGACGGCGCACCGCGTCGTAGTCGTGGGCGCAGGCCTCGAGCGATCGGACGGCGAAACTGTGCCGAAGATCATGCAGCCGCGGGCCGGGTGTGCCGACCGGGCCACGGATACCAAGCTCCCTGGCCAGGCAAACGAACATTTTGCGGACGGTCGACCTGTCCGGTGCCCGTCCTGTGCTGATGATGAAAAGATCATCGCTGATCGAAAACGCTCGGTTGCGCCGGTTGAGATATGCCTCGACGGCGTCCCGTGTTGTCGAGTGGATCGGCAGCAGCCGACTGCCGCCGCCCTTGCTCCGGCGCACGAGCAAGCCATCGTGGGTGAGGTCGGACCGCTGCAAAGCGAGCGCCTCTGACACCCGCATGCCTGTTACGGCCAGCAGGCCGAACAGGCAGTGATAGGTGTAGGCGCTGATGCTCCTGCCCGGCAGGGCCGATGCGGCCGATATGATCGCCGCGATCTGCTCGGGTTCGAAGAGATGCGGCGCGGGCCTCGGGCGTCGGCGGCACCCGAATGCACCGATCGGTGGCGCGGCGTGGCCGGGATCTTCCGCCCTCAGAAACAGGGAAAAGCGGCGCAGCAAGTTGTACTTGGCCCGAGCGCGCTCGGGCGAGCACGCCTGACTGCACCACTCGTGAATCCGATCGATGGTGACATGGCTGTCGCCATGTTCATCAGCGTAGCGCGCGAACAATGTAAGGGTATGTTCGCCCTCTTCGAACCCGACCCCAAGCTTGTGGCGGTAGTCGACATAGCGTTCGACGTGGCGGATCAGCATGGCGCACCTCCGATCCAGGGCTGCACCACCTCGCCCAACATGGTGAAATCGACCTTCGCGTAGATCGCGGTCGTATCCGGCTTGGAATGGCGCAAAACCGTGCCGATCGCCTCCAGCGTGGAGCCTTCACGCAGCATCGCGGTGGCGAGCGAGTGACGGAACACATGCGAGCCGGTCGGGATGCCGGTAAGGCCGGCACGTTCGACCGCCTTGCCGAGTATCCAGCAGATGATGCTGGGGCCTGCGAATGGCTGATATGGGGCCTTCAGGCTCAGAAAAAGATGGTTGCTCGCGACTGTCGGTCGAGCCTGTTCGATATAGGCGAGGATCGCTTCACCGGCATCTTGTGGGAGCGGGAGCCGCACCGCGCGGGCAGACTTGCCGGAAACGCGGACCGTTCCCTGATCCCAATCGATATCGTCGAGCTGCATTGCCACGAGGTCGCCAGCGCGCAGTCCAAGCCGTGCGAGCAATAACAGCAGAGCGCGGTTGCGAAGGCCGGTTGGCGTTGATGTATCGCAGGCCGCGACAATCTGCTCGATGGATGCTCGATCGATGTAGCGGGGAACCCGCGTGGCGGCGCGCTTGGGTCCCACGCTCAGGGCTGCAAGCCGATCGGGCGGACACTCGCCGCGGGCAATCAGAAAGCGGACAAAGGACCGCAAGGTGCTCACCGTTCGATCGACGGCCCCCTTCGAGCGGCTCGGATCCTGGTCGAGCAGGACCCTGCGCAGTGCTTCGGCCGAGCATGTTGCGCCTTCACCGCAGATGTTGTCGTACCACCGCTTCACCTCCCTCAGGCTCCGCTTGATCCCTGCGGACGGAAGCCCGCGGGTGGTTGCGAGCCAATGACTATAGTCCGTCAGGCGTTCATCCAGCTCGGGCTCGCCTGCGGTGGATGCAATGGCGCCCTGGCTGACGAGATACGCGAGGAACTTGGAGGCATGTCGGCGGCGTACAGCGATAGTGGTATCGCCAGGGCGACCGCGCATTGCGCGCGGACATGAGCAGTCGTGACGAGCAAAATCTTCGATGATGCGGCGGTCGATCTGATCCCAATGAGCGTTGCGGCCGACCCAGTAAGAAAAATGCCGCGCGTCAAACACCATCCGCCGAACAACCTTGGCGACATAGCCTTGGGCATCGAGGTGCGCGGCATATGGCGCAAAATGCGATGCGACATCGCGCGGGAAACGAGCCGGTATTACGCGCCGCTGCTCAAGCAAATGCACGAACATCCGTATCATGGTCATGTAGTGTGGATCGCGATTAGGCTGAGTCCGGTATCGACGACAGCCACAGCGATGCTTGCGGAACCGCTCGATTACCGCATTGTCGACGTCCGCCAATGCGATCTTGCGGAGCTTCAGCCAGAATAGCAGATGCCTGGCGGCGAAGCCGTGGCGGCGGTTCGAACTGGCGGCGTAAGGTGCCTCGAACTCTGCGACAAGCTCATCGAGCGACATCATCGTAGCCGACTCGATCGGCTTGCAATCGAATAGTGAGATCGTGCTGTGCATATATCCTCCCTCGGTGTGGGAGGACAGAATTACCCCGAGCATGCTGCCGTCAGATCGACGGAAAACGGCGCTTCGCTACAGTGTGCTCGGCATAATTACGCGGTCGGCATAATGGCTGTTTGTTCGGCGGCAGCGTGATCGCCACCAAGGTCGCGATGTTCGACGTCGCAGACTATACGGGCGAGATCGTCTCCGACCTGTTCGGCGAGGACAGCTATTTTGCCGATAGCGAAGCCTTCTGGACCACGCAGATGGCCGAGGTCGAGAAGCAGGCGGACTTTTATCGCGATAGCGGCTGGACCGACGTCATCATCATGGCGCGCGGGGCCTATTTCGATAGCTGGGACTATGAACGCTGCCCGAAGAAGAAGGGCGGCAAGATATTCGTGACCATCAGCCATCGCGGCGAGGTCGCCTTCCATGAGGGCTATATCACCACCAAGGAAGCGCGGCAGCGCGCCAAGGGGGCAGCGGGAGCCGATACACCTAAGCCGGTTCGCCCGGAGGTCAGCGCGGCGCTCGGCAGCTATGTCGATCTTCACCGCCATGCCGCTGTCCGGGCATCCCTGCTGTCCGACACCGGCGTTGCCCTTCGCATGATGGTTGCTCATGCCATTGTCGGATCGCCGCTGTGGCGGGTCGATGTCGAGAAGCAGCGCGCGGTGAGCGATGCGATCACCGAGAGCGTCGAGGTGTCGGCAAGCGAAGCCGCGTTCGATACGAAGCGCCGCGAGGTGCTGGCCCTGCTCGGGTTCGATCCCGAAGCGCCGACTGTCACCGGCGGCTATGATGGCGATCATGGTGTTGCGGGCTTGTTCGCCCGCTTGGCGGCGCTGTCCGACGAGGCGGTGATGCGCATCCTTCCCGTCGTGATGGGCGAGACGCTGGCGGTCGGCAGCGCCGAAGTCGATTATCTCGGCGAGTTGATCGGCACCGACATGCGGACTTGCTGGCAGGATGATGCCGTGCTGCCCGAGTTGATCCGCGACAAGCAATTGCTGGGCGCGGTCGTTGCCGAGGTCGCGGGCGCGGACGTGGCGGAGGCCAATGCCGGGGCCACTACCAAGGTGCAACGCGGCATCCTCGTCGATTGTCTCAGCGGCAGCAATGGCCGGGCGCAGGTGAACGGCTGGCTTCCCAAATGGTTCGCCTTTCCGCCCTCGGGCTACACGGCTCGCGGCGGCATTGGCTGTGTCGAGCGGAGCGAGCGCATTGCGCCGCTGCTCGCCCCGGCACAGGTCGAGGACGAACCGGAAATGCGCGAAGCCGCTTGATGATCGTCGGGAAGCAATTGGGGGGAACGGTATCGCCCGTTTCCCCCAATTTTTCGCCCGGCGCACAGCGCCGGGCATTCTTTTCGCGAAACAGGCAAGGGCCTGGACGCCGCTTATCCGTATTGCAGTAGTGGAAAGCGCAAGAGCCATTTTTTGCTGGCGACACGACCATCGAAAATGTGCCGCTTCGCACCGGTGAATGATGACGTCGGCACGAGGCGGGGCGCGAACAAATCATCCAACCCGAACGGTGCATTGATTTCCAGCCACCCATCGGAAACGAGCCGCACCGCTACGGCCGTGGCCGTTTCCGGCCAGAACCGCATGGCCTCCATCACCGAGGCATAAGGCCTGTCGCCGTTGCGGAGGTGCATCCGCGCCTGATTCTTTACCGACCAATCGAAATCCGGCTGCTGTTGGCGGAGCCGGATTTCGATTTCCCGGTCATGTCTCTCCTCCACGCGGTGGCGGTCGAACCAGACGACATCGACATCGCCCGCGGGCAAGTCGGCCGCCCGGCCATGCAGATAATCCCAGACCGCATCGCGGACGAAGCCGGCCCCAATCCATCCATCAGGCAGCGACAGTTCCTCCACCGCTTTGAGCACGGCCATTCGACGATGGTCATTTTCGAGAATGCTGGAGAGATGGTCGCCGAAACCCATTGCCCCGCTATAGCATTTGCCCGTCCAGACGGTGGAATTTATCGGGACCGAGCAAAGCCGGTTCCGATTGGCCTTGCCAAGTGGCGGGCATTGCCCGAAGATTCCGGCACCTATGCGAACCGACGTTGATCATCTTCCTGCCGCCAAGCAGCGCGAGCTTGAGCGCATCGTCGAGATATTGTTCGACGAGTTCGGGCAGGCGACCGAAAACGCGACCGGGCGCCGCAAGGGCGCCCGCATCCTCAAGATCATCCTGTTCGGCTCACATGCGCGCGGCGACTGGGTCGATGCCCCGCTGTCGGTGAACCAGTATAAATCCGACTACGACATTCTCGTCATCGTCAGCCAGAAGGAATTGACCGACCGTGCCGCCTATTGGGCGAAGGCCGAGGAACGGCTGATCCGTGCCTATACGATCGAGAAGACGCTTCGCACGCCGGTCAATTTTATCGTCCACTCGCTCCACGAGGTGAACGACGGACTCGCGCATGGGCGCGTCTTTTTCATGGAAGTCGCGAAGGATGGGATCGCGCTCTACGAAGCCGACGATCGTGAACTCCGGGCGCCCCGGCCGAAGACGCCAGACGAAGCCTTGGTGGCCGCGAGGGAATATTTTGAAGATGGGATGGCGGGCGCGATGTCGCGCCAAAAGCTTGCGAAGTATGCCCTCGACGAAGGACTACTGAAAGACGCCGCGTTTGATTTTCATCAGACAACCGAGCGGCTTTATTCCTGCCTGCTGCTCACCCTGACCTATTACACGCCATATAACCATAATATCGCCTTCCTGCGCTCGCTAGCCGAAGGTCTCGACCGACGCCTTTACGGCATCTGGCCCGAGACCAATCGCCGCGAGCGGGCGATGTTCCAGAAGCTGAAAGAGGCCTACACCAAGGCCCGGTATTCGAAGCATTATAAGATCAGCGAAGAGGAACTGACCTGGCTCGGCGAGCGCGTTGAAGAACTCGGTCGCGTCGTCCATCAGGTCTGCACCGACAAGATCGCCGAACTCGAAAAGGCTGCTCGCAGATAGCTGTCATTCCGCACGAGGAGCCTGCGAGAACCCAGGCTAGCCTACTAGCTTCATCCACTCCTCAGGTGATTCCGGTTGTTCATCCAACTGGCGGGCGCCATCCGGGATTTGCACCCAAGGCTGCTTACTGCGGACCCAAAGATGGGCGACAGGTATCACCTCACGGCTCCTGTCGAGCGTGCCGCAACGCAGCGAGCCGAAACCCGGGCGGGTACTATTCTCGGCAAAAATGCGCCCTTTGCAACGCTTGCATCCCCAGATGGATGACTTGGCTCCGCTCGGCTGCAAATAGGTGCCCTCATCGAGTTCGCCCTCGATCAGCAGGTCCTGTTTGGCGAAGAACATGTGCTCGCTGAATGCGCTGCCGGTTCGAGACTGGCAATCCTTGCAGTGACACGCATATGGCTTGAAGCGGAAGCCTTCCTTCAATGTGTAGCGGACGGCACCACAAACGCACCCGCCACTGAGTTCGCCCATCATTTCAGTGCCTCCCCGTAGACCAACTCAGCGCAGGATAAAGAAGGTGCCTGCGGATTGCTATCCGTCGACTCCGAATTCGCCGATCGTCGTCCAACTTGCCGAGACTCCGCGATTCTGGCATGATCCTGCCCACGGGATGGAATGACTGGCGGCCATCCTCGGGATAATCCTGCCAGGCATCATGTAGGTTCGGCCACCACGGTCGGGCAGTTGCTGTAAGCCGCTGACACGGCACCAGACAGCGGACACCGCTTGCACATCCGCGTGATCACGCGCGGACCGCTGGTGTGCGAGCTGCAAATGAATACCCCGAAAGCGAACGACGTTTACGCGCGCGAAGTCGTGATGGCGCGCGTCGGCCATCTGATCCGCCGCAAGCAACAGGAGGTCGAGCGCATCGCGCGCATCCTGCGCGCCTGCTTCGATCCCGATCAGGTGCAGGCACCTGGGCGCGGCCAGATCAGACGCATCATCCTGATCGGCCCCTACGCGCGGAAGAATTGGTATGAAGACGACGATACGATCAATTTTTCCGATTACGAATTCTGGATCGTCGTCAATCATCCGCTGTTCAAGGAACCGGAATGCTGGGCACGCGCCCGCGATGTCATCGACAGCGAGCTTGGCAACCGCTGCGCCGTCGGTCTTGAATTCTACTCCAAAGCCGACATCCGCGTCGCCAAGGCCGAGCGCGACACCTTCATCCTCGACCGGATCGAGGCGGGCATCACCCTCTATCGCGCTTCGCGCGATGCCCCGCTCAATGACCGCAAGCGCAAGGGGGCGCGGCCATGAGCGCGCGCCGGGAAATCGCGACATTCGAGGATGTCTATCGCGCCGAATATCCGCGCCTGCTGCGCAGGCTGAGGCGGCGGATCGGGCCGGACGAAGCGCGCGACTTCGCGCAGGAGGCCTTCGCCCGGCTCCATCACAGCGGCAAGCTGCCGGTGCTGGACCAGCCGGGCGCCTACCTCAACCGGATTGCGCGCAATATGCTGATCGATCGAAGGCGCCGGCAGCAGCGGACGGGCGCGATCTTCTATCCGCTGGACGAAGGGAGAGATGCGCCGACTCGTTCCGAACAGGAATGGCGGATCGAAGAAAGGGATTTGCAGCGCTTCTACCGGCGCACCGTGCGCTCGATGCCGCCCAAGACCCGCCGCGTGTTCGTGATGCACCGGATTCACCGTCTGACCTATAAGGAGATCGCTGCCGAGCTTGGCGTCTGTGTCGAGACCGTCGAATATCATATGATGCGTGCGCTCAGGCTCTGCCGCGCCGCAGTCGCGGCAGAGGTGGCGCCATGACCGGCCTCGATGCCCGTCACCGCAGCGCCGCGATCGACCGATTGCCCGCGCTGCCCCGCGCGCTGTTCCTGCTCCACAACTTCTACGGCGTCGATGTCGATGCGATGGCCGACGCGCTTAGCGTGGATCGGGAGGCTATTGAAACCGGCCTCGCCGATGCCCGCGCGACCGTTCGGGCGCATGTTTGCTATACGGAGCCGGTGCCCGGCGTCGGGCCGGCGACCGGCGCTTTGCAGGCGCGCCTACAGCAGGAGTATCGGCAAGCGCTCGAAGCCGCCTTCGCGGAAAGCGGTTATCCCGGCGAGGTGGAGTGGCCCGAGCCGATGGCCGATATAGCGGCCGATCAGGAAGCGGCGGCGGCGTTCGTCGTCACGGCGTTGTCAGCGGCGCTGCGCAAGGCTGTCACGCGATCGCGCCGGGCCGGGGTCGCGACGGTCGATCAATGGCGCTTTATCGCACCGTGGCGCCGGGTTCGGCGGCGACGCCTGCTGCGCGTCAACGACGCGCTCCATTGCGCAGGCCGGCAGCCGTTCGACGAATGGCTGGGCGAGCGCCTTGTCCCCGACGGGCGCTATCCGCAGGGCTATGTGGTCCATCGACGGCGGCGACGGCCGTTCCCGGAGGAGCGACCACCGACCGAGGCCGAGCAAAATGGCGAGGAGATTGCCGACATCGTGCAGATACCGGAGCGGCTGGTCGAACAGCCGGAGCTGACACGGCATGTGTGGATATTCTTCCATCTTTATGGCCGTCCCTATGACGAGATCGCCCGATTGTTCGGGATCAGCCGCCGACGTGTCAAACGCCTTCGAGAGCAGGCTGAATACGCGATCATCGGCAAGCCTTATCCGTCGCTCGCTTTTCGCATCCGCTTCGCGCTGATGCGGAAGCGCCTGTCGTTCGCGTGGCGTTGGGACATCATCCGGTCCGCCTTTTATGAATAGGTGCTGGCCGCTGGTGCCGGGGCACAATTCATCGCAAAGCGGTCCGGAAATCCATATTTGGTTAACTATTTCGGCGGACGATGACGGCATTCCAGTTCGGATGCCGCCCGCCTTCTTTACCCCCACATACGGCGGCATCACGAAGGGCGGCGCGACATAGCTGGTCCCTTGTTCGCGCCGCCCGCCCGCCCTTGCGGAAGAAATGAAGGGTCCCGCCCCCTGACAGGACCCTTCGACCTCGCTCGCGGGGGGATGGAGCGAGATCATCTTGTGCTGCGTTGCCGCTCTGTAAAACGCCCCGCCGGTCGGCGGGGCGAGTTTGGGTAAGTGATCACGCAGAAAACCCGTGTGTGATCGCTGGACGCAACGCGTCACCGTCGCGCGGGTTCCCTGCGCGGGCTTTGCAATCGCCGTTCTTGAAGCAACGGCCATATGCGTGCATGCCGTCGGACATGGAAATTGCTTTTCCGGACCCGCATGACGAGGGAGTTTGACATGGACGATTCTGAAGCGCTGGTCACGCTGACCGCAGATATTGTTGCCGCGCATGTCAGCAACAACAGCGTCGCCATATCGGATATTCCGCTGGTCATTCGCTCGGTGCATGAAGCGCTTGCTGGTCTTGGCAATGCCGAAGAACCAGAAGTGAAGCAGGAGCCGGCGGTGTCGATCCGGTCGTCGGTGAAGCCCGATTACATCGTCTGCCTCGAAGACGGGAAGAAGCTCAAGATGCTCCGGCGTCACCTGATGACGCATTACAACATGACGCCCGACGACTATCGCGCGAAATGGAACCTGCCGAAGGACTATCCGATGACTGCGCCCGCATATGCCGAGAAGCGTCGCGCGCTTGCCAAGGAAATCGGCCTTGGCACCAAGGGGCGCGGCGGCGGGCGACCGCGCCGCAAGACATAACGCGCTTGGCCACGGTCGCCGATTGCCGGCCGTCCATCAATCTCGTTACCGTTGCAGTCAGGGTTGGCATCGCACGAATATGACAAGCTCGGCGTCGTCGATCAGCTTCGCTTCGAAACCGGCATCACGCCAGGCGCACGATTGCACACCGGTCGGATCGTCGCTCCACCATGCGATATTGGCCGCCGCCTTGGGCAGCGGTGCACCGATCAGGCCTTCGATCTGCGCGAGCGTGAGTTCGACTTCCTGCCCGTCGTTGCGAACCGCCCAGCGGCGCAGGAAGGTGCCAAGGATAGTATATTTGCCCATCACCGATCGACGCGCGGCAGGGACAACAGAATAGCCGGAGGAAAACCTCCTCCGTCGGTAGTGAGATAGGGCCGCCCCGATGCTTCACGCTGCTGGACGATGACGTCGACCTCCTCGTCGCCGACGCGCACCCAGAAACGGTGGGTTCCGTCGTTGATCCAGTCGATGATCTGGTCGACAAGGAACAGGCTTCTGCCGACCTGGACCGCGTGGATATGGTGATTGCGAACATCGATCGGTGTCTGACCGATGGCCACAATCTCGTAATCAGCCATGTTTCACCTCCCTCGGCGTGCGCCGCAAGAAATGATCCGCTGGTCAGACGGGTGCGTTCGCCTGCTGGTCGAGCGCGTCGGCGATCATCGCCGCAAGCGATTCTTCGGCACGGATGCGCGCGACCGGATCTTTCGCATCGAGGTCGCGCCGAATCCATTGCGGCGCGCGTTCGACCACGCGAAGGATCGTGTCGGTCAGCTCCCGTGTCATGGCGCGCCTATGACAGATGGGTCGGAGTCGGGCAAGGCATCGGTCTCGAACGCACGTTTGCCGCGCCTCTTCCAGAGTGCAAAAGCGTGGGCGCCATCTTCGCTTCGCAGCTTGTCGGCCATCCAGAGGAAGGCGCCGTAGAGCATCGCGCGATTATCGTCGGCGAGGTCGACGAGCTCGGCTTTGACGACAAGCCCTCCCAACTCGATGAGCTGGCGCGTGCGCTCGCGCCGCTTGACCTGCCACTCGCGCATTCCGGTTCGTGCTCTCACCAACTCAAGCCGATGCCGCATGGCCGTCAGACGCCGGGTCATTCGCTGCGCCGCGATCAGGTCGCGCCGCAGCCTTGCGTGGCCCGCGCTGAAAGAAGCCCGCGCCTGCCTTGCGCCAACCCTCCTTCGTGCTGGCATCCTTGGCCGCGACTGCGCCGAGCAACGCTCCGGCGAGCATGTCGGCGTCGAGTGCATCGGCACCCGTCGCGATGACGAGTTCGCCGAGCTGGCGAACGCGGCGTTCCTTGAGCAGCTTTGCCTTGTCAGCGAGCGCTTTCAGTTCCGAATCAATATCGCGGGGTTTGCGCATCATAAGTCTCCATTGAGTGACGATGCGGCCATGATAGAAGAAGCGCAGCGCTAGCGCAGTAGAGTCGCCAGGACAGACTGGGACCGCCTAGTCCAGCCCGAGAATTTATTCGAGGAGGGCGCGCTTATACGTCGTGCCGACGTGCGCTTGGTGGCGTAGATGGATTGCCGTCATGGCAATCTTTCACTTCTCCGCGAAAGTCATCGGGCGCGCTGCCGGGCGCAGCGCCGTTGCCGCAGCCGCCTATCGTGCGGGCGAGCGGCTGCACGATGAACGGCTCGACCGCGACCATGATTTCCGCGCCAAGTCCGGCGTCGAGCATAACGAGATCATGTTGCCCGAAGGCGCGCCCGAACGCTTCTCGGATCGGGAAACCCTCTGGAACGAGGTCGAGGGATGCGAGAAGCGCAAGGACGCGCAGCTTGCTCGCGAGGTCGAATTTTCCATTCCGCGCGAGATGAGCAAGGTCGATGGCATCGAGCTTGCCCGCGATTTCGTGCAGTCCGAATTTGTCGATCGCGGGATGATCGCGGATTTGAATGTGCATTGGGACATCGGTGCGGACGGCCAGCCCAAACCCCATGCCCATGTCATGCTCACCATGCGCGAGGTGGGTGAGGACGGTTTTGGGCAGAAGGTCCGCGAGTGGAACCGCACCGAACTTGTCGAGCAGTGGCGCGAGCGTTGGGCCAATCACGTCAACGCGCGGCTTGCCGAACTCGATATAGACGCCCGCATCGATCACCGATCCTTGGAAGCGCAGGGCATCGACCTTGAGCCGCAAGACAAGATCGGCCCCGCAGCCTCGCGCATGGGCGAGCGCGGGCTTGAGTCCGAGCGCATCGAGGATCATCGCGCCGTCGCGCAGCGCAACGGCGAACGCATCATCGCGGAGCCGCGCGTCGCGCTCGACGCAATCACCCACCATCAGGCGACGTTCACCAACCGCGACCTTGCGATGTTCGTGCATCGCCACACCGACGGGAAGGATCAATACGACCGGGCGATGAGCGCTGTTCGCGGTTCGCCCGACTTGATCGAACTCGGCAAGGACGGGCGCGGCGAAGATCGCTTCACCAGCCGCGACATGATCGACACCGAACAGCGGTTGCAGCGCGCTTCGGAATTGATGGCGAAGCGCGAACGACATCGCGTGTCGGAGGGCGACCGGGAAAGCGCGCTTCGCGCGGCGGCGGCGCGCGGGCTGGACCTGTCAGGCGAGCAGCGCGCGGCGTTTGAACATGCGAGCGATGGCAGGGGTTTGAGTGTCGTCGTCGGTTACGCCGGGACCGGCAAGAGCGCGATGCTGGGCGTGGCGCGGGAGGCATGGGAAGAGGCCGGGTTCAATGTGCGCGGCGTCGCGCTGTCGGGCATCGCAGCCGAAGGGCTTGAGAATGGCTCTGGCATCGCCTCGCGCACCATCGCCAGCATGGAACATGGTTGGTCGCAGGGGCGCGACATGCTCACGTCTCGCGATGTGCTGGTGATCGACGAGGCTGGCATGGTCGGCACCCGCCAGATGGAGCGCGTATTGTCCCATGCCGCCGACGCCGGCGCCAAGGTCGTGCTGGTCGGCGACCCGCAGCAGTTGCAGGCCATCGAGGCGGGTGCGGCGTTCCGGGCGATCCACGAACGGCATGGCGGCGTCGAGATTACGGAGGTTCGCCGCCAGCATGAGGGCTGGCAGCAGGACGCTACCCGGCATCTTGCGACCGGCCGAACCGGCGAGGCGATCAACGCCTACGCCGATCACGGTATGGTTCACACCGCCGAGACGCGCGAACAGGCCCGGAGCGATCTTGTCGAGCGGTGGGATCGCGACCGGCAAGCGAACCCCGACGCCAGCCGGATCATCCTCACTCACACCAATGCCGAGGTGCGCGAACTCAACGAGGCCGCGCGCGACCGGATGCGCGCGGCGGGCGAACTGGGCGACGATGTTCGCGTGAAAACCGAACGCGGCGATCGTCCCTTCGCATCGGGGGACCGCATCATGTTCCTGCGTAATGAGCGCGGCCTTGAGGTGAAGAACGGCACGCTGGGCACCGTCGAACAGGTCAATCAGCAGGGCATGACCGTTCGCACCGATGACGGGCGCAACGTCGCATTCGACATGAAGGATTATGCTCATGTCGATCATGGCTATGCAGCCACGATCCACAAGGCGCAGGGCATGACCGTCGACCGTGGCCATGTGCTGGCGACACCCGGCATGGACCGTCATAGCAGCTATGTCGGTATGACACGCCACCGCGACGGCTTGGCCCTTCACTATGGCCGCGACGACTTCAAGGACGATGCCCAGCTTGCCCGCACCCTGTCCCGCGAGCGCGCGAAAGACATGGCGAGCGATTATGCCCGCGTCGATCCGGCCAAGGAGTTCGCCGAGCGGCGCGGCATTGGCGAGCGCGTCGCGGAAATCGCCCGCGCGGGTGCGGAGAAGGCGCGCGGGATCTTCGACGGGTTGCGCCTCTCGCTGCAGGGCCAGCAGCGTGAGCAGGGCATGTTCGCGGGCTTCCGTCCGCCTGAACAGAGGAGTGAGCAGGCACAGACCCAGCCCTCCCATGCCACCGGCCAGCGTCGCGCCGTCGAACGCTATGCGCGCGCGGTGAACGAGGTCGCCCGGATGCGCGACCGGGGCTTGCCCGTGCTGCCCCATCAGCATGACGCCCTGAACAGGGCGGGAGAGGCATTAGACGCGATCCGGCCTCACGCCTCCACCGACTTGCAGAACGCCCTCCAGCGCCAGCCGGAGCTTATCCACGAGGCCGCGGAGGGGCGCAGCCAGGCTGCGGTGCAGGCGATGAACAAGGAAGCGGAACTGCGGGCCGATCCGTTCCAGCGCGCCGATCGCTTTGTCGAGGGCTGGAAGCAGCTCCGGCAGGCGCAGGACGATCTACGGCGCGACGGCGATTTCCGGGGTGCGAAGCGCGTCGGGCAGGAAATGGCGGGCATGGCGAAGAGCCTCGAACGCGACGCGCAGGTCGAATCGCTGCTGCGCGGGCGCAGCCGGGAATTGGGAATTGATGCGGCCATGGGCCGCAGCGTGGCGCGCGATCTCGCGGACTCGGTGCCGTTCGATCACGGCCGCAACCTTGGCATGAGCCGATAGGAGGACAGCATGAATAGTGACAGACAGCTACCCCGACTGCCCTATGACGAGCCGGACTCCGATCCGGCGACGCGGGCGTTCAACCGGCTAGAAGGCGAAATGGCGATGATGCGCCGTGCGGTCGAACATCTCGCAACCGAGAAATCAGAGATCGACATTCCCGATTACAGCAAGACGCTGGGCGAGATGGCGAACCGGCTTGTCTCCATCGAGCGCCAGCCCGCCATGCAGATGACTCCGGAAGACTTCGAGGCGCGGATGACGGCGGCGGCGGCACGAGCGCGACGCGACGACGAGGTCTTGATTGTGGCTGCGAAGCGGGAGCGTGGCGAGGCAATCCGCGATCTGCGGGCGATCATCGGCACGGCCAACTCCATCTACGAGCAAAAAAGACTTCGTTGGTGGTATGTCGGCGGCGGCTTGCTCGCCGGGTGCCTCCTGTGGTCGGTGCTTCCCGGATTTGTCGCGCGCACCCTTCCGACAAGCTGGCACCTGCCGGAACGCATCGCCGCGCGCACCGTTCGTGAGCCGACCCTATGGGAAGCGGGGACTCGGATCATGCACGCTGATAGTCCGGCGGCGTGGCAGGCCATCGCCGAGGCCGCCGACATGCGCCGTGACAACCGCGAGGTGATCGACGCTTGCTTGCAGCGGGCCACCAAGGTCAGGCAGCCGGTGCGGTGCACGATTAGAGTGAGGAACCGGCAACTTTGAGCATATCGCGCGGGGCAGCCCGACGAAGCCTGCTGTCAGCAAACGACCGATAACGGCTTTCCGACAACAAAATCTCGTTGCGCAAAAGCTGCTGTTCGTGACAGCATCGGTGGATGCTAAAACTGCACTTTGCTCCCCTTACTCGCTCCGTCAGAATCAGATGGTTCTTGGAAGAGTTGGGGCTCGAATACGAGTTATTACGTTCAGAGTATAATCGAGACGGTAGCAGGGGATTCGCCCAGAATACCCCGTCAGGCCAATACCCATACATTGAAGACGGCGATGTCGCTCTTTCAGAGTCGGGGGCGATCGTCCAATATCTCTTGGAGCGGTATGGAAATGGGCAGCTCGAGCCGCCTATCGGATCAAAGGATCGTGCCGCCTATCTCTACTGGCTGCATTTTGCAGAAGGCACAGCCGCCAATGCCATCAATACGACCGTTTGGTTGACAGTCTACCGGGATGATGCGGATCGACATCAGGAAATCATCAGCGCGGTGCGTGACAGCGCAAACACGGTGTTTAACAAGATTGAAGCAGCCCTCGCTACCCAGCCATATATTACCGGAAACGATTTTTCGGCTGCTGACATCATGATGGGCTTTACACTGGGGTCCGCGAAGTGGCTTCAACTGCTCACCGATGCGCATCCCAAAACGCTTGAGTATGTTGACAGATTATTCGCCCGCCCGGCGTTGCAAAAGTCGCTTAGCTAAATTCGGCAATTTGGCTGCCTTGGTCTGCGATTGGCGATAATTCGACAGTCCAGATTTTACCATTTCCGGTGAGACGTGAGCCAAATAGTTGAGCATCATTCGCTATCCGAACGGCCAGTGGCCTAAAATAAGATTTGAAGCAGCGCTGTTTCCGTCCCGTTGCGTTCCGAATCATATCATTTCGGCCCACGGGAAATGTGGGAACGCCTGTGGTGTCAGGTTTGGGCAATTTTGAAGTTTTCACGTAAAATCAACGCGATAAACCGCTTGACTGGTGACCCCTACGGAAAACCCAAGTGTGTCAAACGGCGTTCAAACGGGACCCCCGATCGGCGTCGAAGAGGGAGCCCCTTTTCGGATATGATGTTGGTTTGTTGAGGTGAGCCTAGCGCTGCGTGCGGCGGAGGGCGGGCGTAGCCCGACCGGAGACGCGCGCAGCGCAAGATAGATTTTAAAGCGGCCGAACCGGGCGGCAATTTGCGGTTTTTGAAGCGCCAGCTGTCGTTGCCGGTCTCGACGATATCGCAATGGTGGGTGACGCGGTCGAGCAGGGCCGTGGTCATTTTGGGGTGGCCGAACACGGTAGGCCATTCGCCGAAGGCGAGGTTCGTAGTGATGATGACGCTGGTACGCTCATAAAGCTTGCTGATGAGGTGGAACAGCAACTGTCCTCCCGAGCGCGCAAAGGGCAGATATCCAAGCTCATCGAGCACCACCAGGTCGAGCCGCGATAGCTGTGCCGCCAGGGTCCCGCCCTTGCTGATCCGGGTCTCCTCTTCGAGGCGTGTCACCATTTAGGGCCAAGTAGCCCTATACGCGTCCGCTATCCGGCCGGAAGCACCCCAAAAAAGAGCTGGCTTCGGCGAAGCCAGCTCGAGTCAGGATGAACAGGTCTGCGAGAGCGCCGACATCATGATCGGCCCCATAGCTAGAATTTCGCCTTGATCGATGCGTAGAAGGAGCGCCCGATCACGTCGTAAGTCGCAGCATCGGTCGTCAGCGGCGAAGCGCTGATGAACGGCGGCGCCTTGTCGGTCAGATTCGTCACACCCAATCCGAAGGAGAAGCGCTTGTCGATATCGAAGTCCGCGTTGAGATCGAGATAATTGTAAGCCGGAACCCCGGGGGTCGCCGAGGCCGGATTGGCAACTACGTCCGAATGGACCATCGCCGAGATATGCCGCCACAGAAGTGACAGGCTGAAATCATCGTTTGAATAGGTGATGCGGGTGTTGATCTTCCACTCGGGATGCGAAATCCCGCCGCCGACACCGCCGAACCCGGCGCTTCCGGCATAGTTGAGCGTGGGTGATCCCAGAAGGCCCGCCACCTTGTACTGGCGCAGGTAGGATGCGGTCGTGCTGAATTCGAGCGCGCCCGCCGACGGCGACATCCCGAGCGCTTCGAGCCCGAAACCCCAAGTGAACTGGGTATCGATGCCTGCGACCGTGTAGGTGGCGAAGTTGAAGAGCCCCTGCTGGCCCAACGCAATCTGCCCGGTCAGAGGATCGCGCGAAATGCGCTGACAATAGGCGTTGTTCACCGAATAGGATGGATTGCTCGCGCCATCCGAATTGAAACAGCGCGGCAGGATATCCGAAAGCAGCAGCGATCCGATCGCGTCCTTGATCCGGATATTGTAATAATCCACCGACAGGCTGACCTTGTCGAACAGCTTGCTGTCGAAACGCGGTGTCAACACCACCCCGAACGAATAGGTCTTGGCCCGCTCCGGCGTCAGATTGACGTTACTGCCATCCTGCCCGGCGACGGTTGAAATGCCATAGGTATAGGTCGGATAGATCGCCGCGGGAACGCCCTGTGCCTGGCACAGCGCCTGCACCTGGCTCGCGCTCCCCCCGGTGCGATAGATGCTGCCGACCGCGCAGGGATCGCCCGCATTCGGGCCCGTCCCGATCGGCAGCTGCGCGACCGACGTCGGCCCGAACAGATTGCCGAGGCTGGGCGCGCGGATCGCGACAGAATAGCTGCCGCGCACGAACACCGGCTCGACGGGACGCCAGCTCAGATCGGCCTTGTAGGTGTGCTGCCCCCCGAACAGGCTATAATCCGAATAGCGATAGCCGAGGTTTGCTGTGAGTTCCTGGAAGAAGGGCGTATCCCTGAGGATCGGCACGAGCAATTCGGCGAAAACCTCGCTGACCTTCTGCTTCCCCGACGCCGCGCTCACAAATCCGTAGCCGATCGAATCGTTGGTCGAGAGTGTCGAATCGGGAAGATAATCGAACGAAGTCTGGCGGTTCCCGGCACCGAGCGCGAAGCTCAGATCACCCGCCGGAAGAGTGAAAAGAGGGCCCTGGATCGTCGCCTCGACGATCCTTTGCGACTGGTCGTTCACGTTGATGTTCGTGCGACCAACATATTCGAGGCAGCCCGGGCTGAGCGGATCGAGACCGAGCGGATTCCAAGCATAGCCGCGGCAGGTGCCAGCGGGGCCGCTGTAGTTGGCGGTCCCGTTGAGTACGCTCGTGACGGCCGCGAGGCTGATATCACCCGCCATCACGTTGACGAATTTCGACTTTCCGTAGGATCCGTAGACATTCCATTGCAACGAGGTGCCCGGAATTTCGCCTTTCAGGCCCAATACGGCTTGCCAGACGTCATTGTCGAAGGACGACAGGCGGTTGCCGAGCGTGGTCAGCGCCTTGGTGACGATGATATTTCCGGTCGGGGTTGGCGTGATCGAATTCAGAATGGCGCGCAGATCGGCGTTGCCCGTCAGGAAGGGATTGTTCTGGGGCACCAGCAAGGGTGCCGACGGTTTCGACGAGCCGGGCCCGGTCCGGCTGAAGGCTTCCGAACGCAGATAGCCGAATTGGGCATAGCCGGTAATTTCGGGGCTGAATTCATAGGTCAGCCGCGCAAAGGCATTGTAGCGTTTCAGCGGGACCTGGACGGCGAAATATTGGCCGAGTGCGATCTGGACCTGGCGGCAGTTGCTGCTGATGTTGAGGCCCACGACGCCCTGGTTGAGGCCGCGATAGTTCTGGACGCAATTGGTTCCGGCAAGGTCGGTGAATATCGTGCCGTCGCCATTGACCCCGATCGCCCCGTTATAGAGGCCGCTGCCGGAAATCGGCGTAGTTCCGGCATATCGCGCCAGAACGGCGTTGACGGCAGCGATCGTCGGCGCGCCGCCGCCATAGTTTCCGGCCGCGATAATGCCTTCCGGAGGGCGGGCAAGCTGCCGGATATTGGCGAAAAAGGGCCGGGCGCTGCCGATCACCGCCCCGCGTTCTGCATATTCCACGGCAAAGAGGAAATTGCCGCGGTCCTCGGCGAAATCCGCACCGAAGGCAGCGCTCACGCTGGTGGTATCGCCGTCGCCTTGGTCGGTAATCCCCTTTTTCGCGGACAGTTCGAGGCCGTCCAGATTTGTGCGCAGCTTGAAATTGGTAACCCCGGCGACCGCATCCGATCCATAGGTCGCCGACGCGCCGCCGGTGATCACCTCGACCGACCCGATCAGCGACGATGGAATGGTGTTGAGATCGATGGCGCCATCGGGGCTCGACGGCATGAGCCGGCGACCATCGAGCAAAACGAGCGAGCGGTTCGGGCCGAGCCCGCGCAGGTCGCTGTAGGACTGGCCGCCGCCAAAGCCGATGGTGCCCTGCGTGTCGCCGACCTCGGCGGCGCCTTGCCCACCCGCAAATTGCGGCAACTGTCCGATCACCTTGTCGAGCGAAGGCTGCCCCGTCGCGGAAAGTTCGCTTTCGCCGACGGTGGAAATCGGGCTAGAAGACCGCGCATCGCGGCGCGCGATCAGCGAGCCCGTTACGATAATTTCCGCATTGCCTGCCGCATCGGATGTTTCCGCACCTTCGACGGCGGTCGCGTCGACCTCCTGAGCGCGAGCGGTACCGGCCGGGACACCGATCAGGCCGGCGACGCATCCCGCGAGCGTCACGCTCGAAAGGCGGACGGCGGGAACGCGCGACACCGCGACCTTCGCCATCATCGCGATCGCAATCGATCCGCTACTGCTTTGCGAATAGGCCCATAGCTTCCGGGCGCGCACCTTGCCTGCCATAAATCCTCCCCTGACCGGTCTTGCCGATCACTTGTTGCGGACCCGATTCTTCGAGCCTCTTTTCCCACATTAGGCACGCAAGCTGTCACCAAGCTGTCGCCGCCCGACATGCAGGGAATCATGTCATAGCATTGATTTTACTAAATTTATTTGAAACGAACATGGCCACACGCGGTCCAAGCGACAAGGCGACCAGAAATCGCATCGCCTGCAACGACATCACGAGCGGCGTGTCGCTGTGCGTCGACACCGCGATGATCGCGATCGAATCGAGCCCGCCGGGACTGGTAGCGAGATAGGCTGTGACCGGATCGATGCCGAGTTGCCAGACCAGAAGGCCGCCCAGCCCGGCGCACATGGCGACCAGCACCAGCGAGGAAAGAATGATCCATGGCAGGCTGCGCGCCGCGCTGGCTACCACGTCGCGGCTGAACGTCAGGCCGATGCGCCAGCCGATGAAGGCGTAGGCGGCGGCGAGGAGCGGAGCCGGGGTTGCCAACGCCGCGCCCGACCACCAGTTCCACGCCGTGCCGATGACAATCGCGCTGATCATCGGCCCCGCCGGGATACGCAGTACCAGGCCGGCGACAACGCTCGCCAGCACGACCAGTAGGGTGACACCCAGCGCCGCGAGATCGAATCCTTGCCACAGCGCCACCGACCTGTCCGGAGCGGTATGGCCGTCGCCTACAAACACCAGCAGAACGGACGCCACAACGACGACGGTCAGGACGCGCATATAGGTAATAACCGCAACCAGACGCGCGTCGGCGCCATAGGCGTCGGCTAGAATCACCATCGGCGCCGCCCCGCCGGGGGCCGATCCCCAGATCGCGGCAGTGCCCGGCACCGCGCCCGACCGCATCAGGAGATAGCCGAGTACAAAACTCGCGGCAAAGACAGCGAAGGTCACGCCGACGAAGACGGGCCAGTCGTTCGCCAGCGTCGCCAGCAACCCCGGCTCGAAATAGCGCGCGATCAGACAGCCGATGACCGCCTGCGACGCGAGGAAGCAGGGGCGCGGCACGGTTACCGTCTTGCCTCGCATCGCAAGGACGATGCCGGCAAGCATCGGGCCGAGCAGCATGGCCGCCGGAACGGCAAGCAGTTCCAGCAATCCGGTCAGCGCGATCGAGAGTGCGAGCAGCGCGGCCCAGCGGGTCAGCGGAGGCCGCGGATATTGCTTCCCGGCCGCCTCGTCCGTGCCGTCATCCACCTGCAGCGACGAACGGGAACGCGCCGGTCAGGATCGCGGCGAAGAAAAAGACGACGCATGAGCCAAGCGCCCATTTGAGAGTGAAGCGCTGATGCTCGCCAAGCTCGATTCCGACGAAGCTCACGAGGAGGAAGGTCGAGGCGACGAGCGGGCTCAACAGATGCACCTGCTGCCCGACCAGCGAGGCGCGCCCCATCTCGACAGGACTGATGCCGTAATGCGTCCCCGTTTCGGCAAGGATGGGTACGATGCCGTAGTAAAAGGCGTCGTTGGAAATGAAGAAGGTAAAGGGCGCACTCAGCACGGCGGTGATCGGCGCCAGATAGGGACCCATGCTTTCCGGCACCGCGTGGGTCACCGTAGCGGCCATCGCATCGACCATTTGCGTCCCCGAAAGGATGCCGGTGAAGATGCCGGCGGCAAAGACCAGCCCGCCCACCGCGAGCGCGTTGCCCGCATGAGCCGACAACCGTTCGCGCTGTTCGTCGAGCGACGGGAAGTTGAGCATCATCGCGAGCGCAAAGGCGAGCATGAAGAGGACGGCTAGCGGCATGACGCCCATGACCAGCATTACCAGGAGCCCGAACGTGAGCGCGAGATTGAACCAGAAGAGCCGTGGACGCCGGGCCTCGACATGGCTTTCGACGTCGGCTGCGAGGATTTCGGATGCGGTCGCATCTTCGTCGATCGCATCGACCGGCAGCTTCGCCAGCCTGTCGCGTTCCTTCAGTCCGAAACGATAGGCGACGAACACAACCCAGGCCGCGGTCGCGATCATCGACGGGATCAGCGGCAGGAATATGTCGCTGACGTCGACATGGAGCGCGCTCGCAACCCGCGCCGTGGGGCCGCCCCACGGCAGCACATTCATCACCCCGCCCGCCATGATCACGACGCAGGCGAGCATCCGGACGTCCATTTTCATATGACGATAGACGGGCAGCATTGCCGCGGTGGTGATCATGTAGGTCGTCGCGCCGTCCCCATCGAGCGATACCATCAGCGCAAGCAGCGCGGAACCGATCATGATGCGGACGGGGTCGCCGTGTACGATGCGGACGATCGCACGGATTAACGGGTCGAAGACGCCGACATCGATCATCAGCCCGAAATAAAGGATCGCAAAGACCAGCATGACACCGGTCGGGGCGAGTTGCTTCACGCCGTTCATCATCATCGTGCCGAGGTCGGTCTGATAGGCCCCGAACAACAGAAATCCGACCAGCGCGAAAGAAACCGGCACGACAATCAGCGCGACAATGGCGGAAAGACGCTTGGTCATGATCAGCGTCATGAAGACGCTGACCATCGCGAAGGCGTAGAGAGACAACATGGTCCTGATCAGCCGAGTGGTGCCGCAGCCGGAGGCCGGACAAGGCCCCCCGCGCTTCGGCGGGCCGGCAAAGATGCCGGCATGTCCGCGCCTTGATGGATAGCCACAAATCCTCCCTCATTGCTGTTCCTGTTCCGGAACCTTGCACACCAACTAGCTCAGGGACCTTTCACCAAGCTGTCAGCGTCTGGCGGGAAAATAATCGTAAGCCGCAAACCGCGATCACCCGGACCGCCGTCGAGCCCGAGGTCAAGGCCGAGAGTCTCGGCGATCGAGTGGGCGATCGACAATCCCAATCCGCTGCCATCGTTCCCGGCGTGCGGGTTCAGCCGAATGAAGCGTTCAAAGACCTTTTCGCGATCTTCGGGCGGAATGCCGGGCCCGTCGTCCTCAACCCGGATCGCGGCGGGTCGCTCATCGACAATCACGCTGACCTGCCCGCCCGGCCGGTTATAGCGAATGGCATTGTCGACGATGTTGACGAGCATTTCCGTCGCCAGCGCCGTGTTGGTCCGGACCTCGACCGCGCGCTGCGGCGCGCCGAGATGCAGTCGAATCTGCCTTGCGCTCGCGACGGCCTCCTGCCCGCTCACGACATCGGCCGCTAACCGGCGAAGATCGGCCGGCTCAAGGATCACCCGTTCGGGATGTCCGCTATCAACGCGCGCCAGTGACAGCAGCTGGTTCAGCAAATGGCTGAGCCGGGCTCCTGCATCGTCGATATCTTCGATCGACCCTTTCGCTTCGGCGCTTCCCGGCTTCGCCCGCTTGAGGACCGCGACATGGGTGCGCAGGACCGACAGCGGTGTACGCATCTGGTGCGATGCATCGGCGGTAAACCGGCGAATGCCCGCAAATCCGCTGTCGAGCCGGGCGAGCATGGTGTTGAATGCACTGACCAGATCGCCGAGTTCGCCCGGAACGCCGGCAGCCGAAAGCGGGGTCAGGTCCTCCGCACCGCGTCGATCCATTTCGGCCTGCAAACGCTTCAGCGGAGCAAGGCCGCGACGCACGGCGATCGGCATCAGCATGGCTGCGGTAGCAATGAGCGCGAGCTCCAGCACCGCGAGCCCGACCAGCAGTCCACGCGCCATACGCTTGCGCGCATCGAGCGTTTCGGCGACCTGAACGACGATCGGCTCGCTGACCTGCGGCACGATCCGGGTAACCGCCACGATACGGACTTCATGTCCCAGGTATCGACTTTCGGCGAAAGTAAACTCCTCCTGCCGCGCCGGGTCGATCCGGATCTGGGGCAGGTCCGTATAGCCGGTCAGGATTTCGCGCCCCCGCCGGACGCTGTAATAGACATTGTCGCGCGCGTTATTCTCCAGCATTCCGAATACGGCAGGTGAAAGATCGAGGGTGATTTCGCCATCGTCGCTGCCCAGCGAGTCGGCTATGCCGCGTGATGCCGCGCTCAATATCCGGTCGTTAACGGCGCCGACCGTGCGGGTAATCGCAAAAGAACCGGCGACCCCGAGGACCAGCGCCAGCATCGCAACCGGCAGGACCAGCCATCCGAGCATCCGGCCCGTCAACGACCCTTCCCGCGGCCGGGCTGACTTCAACGCGGTTCGATCACATAGCCGAGGCCACGGATTGTCCGGATTGCAGGACCATCGGGCTCGAGCTTGCGGCGAAGGCGCGCGACATAAACCTCGATCGCGTTCGGTGACACGGGTTCATCGTAACCGAACACCTCCGCGCTCAACCTTTCCTTTGGCACGACCTTGCCCGTCTGCGCCGAGAGGCGTTCGAGGACGGCCCATTCGCGGCGCCGCAAATCGAGCGTCCGTCCGTCGACCGCCGCGATACGACGAGCAGGATCGATGGTCAGCCGGCCGATCGTCGTCAGCGGCGACGCCTCGCCCGCCGCGCGGCGCAGCAGCGCGCGAACGCGAGCCTCGAGTTCGCCCGCATCGAAGGGCTTCAGCAAATAATCGTCGGCGCCATGGTCCAGCCCCGCGATGCGGTCCTCGATCGCATCGCGCGCGGTCAGGACCAGTACGGGAACCTTGGATTCGCCGCGCCGGATCGCATTCAGGACGTCGAGGCCGGAAATGTCCGGCAGTCCGATGTCGAGCACCACCAGCGCATAGGGTTCCTCGCGGACGACCATCATCGCGGTTTCGCCGTCCTCGGCAACATCGACCGAATGCCCCGCGCTCCTCAGCAGTGCGGAAACACCGCGCGCGAGGGGCGGATCATCTTCGACAAGCAATATCCTCGCCATCGCTTCAATCTGGCGAAACTCGGCATATTGGTCCACAGGAGATTTAAAGGGAGAGTGACGTGCGAAGGGGAAAGCCCCGATGAAATCACGCGGCATCGTCCGTTGCCTCGGGCTCTGGGTCGGAATTTTTGGGCTTTCGGGTGGCTGTTCCCCGGACACCGACTATGCCGCGCGGGTTCCCGCGGGCTACGACGTTTCTTACGCGAACCTTGTCGAGGACGGCACGAAGGAAGGCCGGCTTGTCATCTGGTCGACGACCGACCGGAAGGTCATGCGCGATCTCCTGTCTGCATTCGAACGCGCCTATCCCGGGATAACGACCGACTATCACGATCTGTCCGCCCGCGATGTCCGCGACCGGTTTCTGGACGAAGAAAAGGCCGGGCGCGGAAATCCCGACCTCCTCCTTTCGTCGTCGATGGACATGCAGATCAAGCTCGTGAACGACGGCTATGCCCAGTCCTATGACTCGCCCGAAAAGGGAAATCTGCCCGATTGGGCGAACTGGAAGAATCAAGCCTGGGGCGTTACCGCCGAACCGGTTGTCATGGTCTACAACAAGGCGCTGCTGTCGCCCGAGCGTGTCCCGCGCAACCATATGGACTTCGTCCGGTTGCTCGAACAGCGCGACACGGAATTGCAGGGACGTATCGCGACCTATGATCCCGCTTCATCGTCGGTCGGCTATCTCTGTCTGTCGCAGGACAATGCCACCAGCGGTCACGTCTGGCAGATGGCTCATGGCCTTGGCGCCAACCGGGCCCGTTTTTTTTCGACTAGCGAAGAGGTGATCAAGGATGTTTCGAGCGGACGGTCGGTGATCGGCTATAATGTCCTCGGATCCTATGCCTTGGACGAGGCGGCTCGCAATCCCGAGCTGGGGGTCGTGTTCCCCGCCGACTACACGCTGGTCATGTCGCGGATCGCCATGATCCCGACCACGTCCGGCCATCCCAACGCCGCGCGGTTGTTTCTGGATTTTCTGTTGTCCGCCAAGGGCCAGGTGCTGCTTACCCGCCATGCGATGCCCTCGGTGCGCAGCGACGTGGAGCGGCCGATGGAACTGCGCGGCACCACGGCACCGATGCGAGCAATACGCGTAGGTCCTGAACTGCTCATCGCGCAGGACAAGCTGACCCGTAACCGATTCATGAAACAGTGGAATCGCGAAATTGAGGCCGGCGCAGCATCAAGCAAGCAGATTGGTCCAACAGGGTGATAGCGGACAACCTCACGGAGCGCTTTGGGCGCATTCTACCACCGATCAATCGGCCTTCTTCTTAGCCTGTAGGCAATACTTGCCGAGGCGTGCGCCAAAGCGGAGCCGCTCGCCTCCGGTAGACTCGGGCAAATCGCCCCAACGTTCAAATAGCCACTTCCAGCGAATTATAATACTGGTGTCTCCGGGAACCCGGGACCACCTTTATTATAGCCCGGCCGGTGTCGGGTTGCAGGTTGTCATTTACGAAGTCGAGAATGCCGATGAGCGACCCATGACGGTGGCGTGGACCTCGCCGCGCTTTGCGCCGGAATGCGCCCTGCAACGACCATATTTGCCACGCGGACGTCGTTGGAATCGATCTCGGCTATGGTGGGGCAAGCGTGCATGGCATTCGCACACGAGCAACCGAATACAGCGGCTAGCAACAGGCGAAATGCTGGTCCTGACGTGACCCCTGTCTTTCATCCAGCTGCAACCAGAGACCGAGGGGTGTTGTCGCGCATAAGCGCAGGTGAAGCAACGGGCGGGGCTAGGCTGCTGAACCGTCTTCGGGGCGCTGCACTGCAATTCGGCCTACGGACGGGCATTTGGTCAACCACGGTGCGTCGAGGGCGGGAGCGCAAGGCACTCCCGCCCTCTCGGCTTGCCGTCAGAACTTCACGCGAGCGGTAAAGCGCGCGTTGATCGGCGCGCCGGGCGTGATGTTATTGTTGTTGTGCGCGTCGGAGAAGTAGCTCTCGTCGAGCAAATTCTCGACGTTGACCTGGAACTCGATCCGCTCGTTCGCCTTGAAGAACAGCGCGGCGTCCACGCGGGTAAAGGCGGGCAAGCGGGTGGTCGTTGCCGATGTCCGGATTGCCGCGAACTGGCTCGACTGATGGATCACGCCGATACCCGCGCCAACGCTGCTGTTGAAGTCATAGCGATTCCACAAGGCGAACTGGTGCTTCGGCACCTGCGCCAGCCGCACGAAACCGTTCCCGCGAAGCTGCGCATCCTGATAGGTATAGCCACCGCTCACTTGCCAATTGGGCGTGATCCGGCCGGTCAACGCCAGTTCGACGCCTTTGGTCCGCGTCTCGCCGACGTTGATCGTCGCGGTGACGTTGTTCGGATCGGGAGTCGTCGCATTGGTCCGATCGAGCTGGAACAGCGCGAGCGTGACATTGAGATCGGGCCGGATGTCCCACTTGGCGCCGACCTCATAATTGGTGAACCTTTCGGGTGCGAGATTCTGCTGCGTCGCCGACATCGTCAGGAACTGGTCGCCCGAGCGCGGCAGGAAGGACCGGCTGTAGCTGCCATAGACCGAGATATTGTCACGTGGCTTCAGGATCAGACCGACGCGCGGGGAAACCTTCTCGTCAGTGCGCGCGAAGGGTCGCGGCGTGCCGACCAGATCGGTGCCCTTGATCTCGAACCGGTCGTAGCGAAGGCCGACCACCAGATCGACATGCGCTCCAAAGCTGATCTGGTCCTGTGCATAGGCCGAGAAGAACTGCACGTCGGACTCGGTGTTCCGGGCGAGCGCGCCAAAGGTGACCGTCGGATAGACGATATTGGCGAGGTTGAGCGTGCTGCTCGATAGCGTTCCGTTCCGGCGCTGGTTGGTGGAATCCTGATCGCCATATTCGAGGCCGAGCAGGATCTTGTTGCCGATCGATCCGAAGTTCACGTCCCACACCAGATTGCTCTGCGCGATGAAGTTCTGCCGCGTCGTCGGATCGGTATAGCTGGACAGTGCGACGGTGCCCGTCTGGCCGGTGGCGGCGCCATTGGCGAAAACATTGGTGTAATATTTGTCATAGTCGCCATAGAGCAGTGTGGTCGACCAGTTCAGGTTTTCCGCGAGTTCGCCATCGAGCCGCGCCTTGACGATATGCGCCTCGAGTCCAGCGCGATTGACACCCGGGACGCCAATGAATGTGTCCCGATAGCCGGTGATCGGGCGGTTCGGCTGGCCCGCCGCAGTGGCGATCGAAGGTACACCGCGGTCGGTGACGCGATCGTCGTTCACATATTCGTACGAGAGGCCGAGCTGCCACTGCCCTAGGTTGACCGCGAAATAGGGATTGATCGCATAGCGCTCGCCCTCGAAGAAATCGCGGTGATTGTCGAGGCTCTCATAATTGGCGTTGAGGCGGAAAGCGGCATTGCCGCTGATCGGCGCATTGATGTCCGCCGTCACGTCCCACGCGCCGAAGGTGTTGACGCTCGCCGAGCCGCCGATCGCCAGCGCCTCTGCGGAAGGCGTCTTCTGCACGCGATTGATGATGCCGCCGCTGCCGCCGCGGCCGAAAATCAGCGCGAAGGGGCCCTTGAGGACCTCGATGCGCTCGATGTTGTACAGGCCGCGATAATATTGCACGTCGTCGCGCACGCCATCGAGGAAGAAGTCGGCGGTCGTATTCTGGCCGCGCAGGGTAATCTGGTCGCGGTTTCCTTCACCCTGGCCGATGGTGGTTCCCGGCACGTAGCGCAGGACGTCGGCGATGCTGTGCTGTGCCTGATCGTCCAGCCGCTCGCGCGTTACCACCGAGATGGTCTGCGGCACGTCGATGAGCGGCGTGTCGGTCTTGGTCGCAGTGACGGAGTTTTCCGCGAAATAGCCGTCGGCTTTGCCGGTGACGATGATCGTGCGGCTGTCGTCCGATTCGGCTTCGGCCGCCGTCGCGGCGGTTGGAAACGCAAGCAAGGCAGCCGACAATAGCAATTTGGATTTCATGAAATTCCCCCTGAGAGCAGCGATGATCGCGGGCCCCTACAGATAATGCGATTGATTTGCAATATTAAGCAGCAGTGAGGAAAATGTGGTGCGCTGATGGCTAAAAAAGGCGGCGGCGGACTACCCCGATCGTCATCGTCCAGGGGCAGGATTTCACGCTTTCATGATGGTAGAGGCTCCTAGGGGGCATCCCCTCACCGCGCTTCTGCTCGAGGAGATAGCCCCAGACTGCGACCGGCGAGCCGACGACGCTCTGACGTGCTCTCGGACATTTCGGCGAACTTCCCGTCAACAATTATCGACGTCGGCTTTCAAACGCTTGCAGGTTAGCGTCCGCGCTCGTGGTGTAATTTCCGGTGTAGGCGATGGTGTATTCCGGGGTGGGGCATGCCCCACCCCGGAATGCGGCGTCGCTGGTGGCCACCGGGTTCATCGTTATGGTGGAGTTTGCACACTTCAACCGTGACGAAGAGGAGTTCCCGATGACCGAGGACAGATTACTGATCGAAGAGCTGGCTGCACCGGATTTTTTGCGCACCATCGCCGAGAACGTGCTGCAGCTGATCATGGAGGCCGACGTTGATGGCCTGATCGGCGCGGGTCGCCACGAACGCAGCAGCGAGCGCGCGACCTGGCGCAACGGCTATCGCGACCGTTCGCTGGATACCCGGGTAGGCACGCTGAACCTGAAAATCCCCAAGCTGCGTGCTGGGTCCTATTTTCCGGGCTTCCTTGAGCCCCGCAAGATGGTCGAGAAAGCGCTGGTTGCGGTGATCCAGGAAGCGTGGATCGGCGGGGTCAGCACCCGGCGGGTCGATGAACTCGTCCAGGCCATGGGCATGACCGGCATCTCCAAGTCCACCGTCTCCAAGCTTTGCAAGGACATTGACGAGCGCGTCCATGCCTTTCTGAAACGCCCGCTCACCGGCGAATGGCCGTATCTCTGGCTCGATGCCACCTATCTCAAGGTACGCGAAGGCGGGCGGATCATCAGCGTTGCCGCAATAATCGCCATGGCCGTCAACACCGAGGGCCGGCGCGAGATCGTCGGCCTGCATATCGGCCCCTCGCGGCCCCTCGGAAGCGGAGGTCTTCTGGTCCGACTTCCTGAAGGACCTTGTTCGGCGCGGTCTTACCGGCGTGAAGCTGGTCATCTCCGATGCTCACGAGGGCCTCAAGGGCGCGATCACCCGCGTCATGGGCGCCACCTGGCAGCGCTGCCGGGTGCACTTCATGCGCAATGCCCTGTCCTATGTGCCCAAGGGCCAGAACACTGTCGTCGCCGCCGCGATCCGCCAGGTCTTCCTGCAGCCCGATCAGAAAAGCGCAACGCAGGTCTGGCGACAGGTCGCCGACCAGTTGCGCACCCGTTGGCCCAAGCTCGGCGCCTGCATGGACGAGGCCGAAACCGACGTGCTCGCCTACACCGGCTTCCCCACCCAGCACCGCACGAAGTTACACTCAACCAATCCGCTCGAGCGGCTCAACAAGGAGGTCAAGCGCCGCGCCGACGTCGTCGGAATCTTCCCGAACGAAGACAGCATCATCCGCCTCGTCGGGGCTGTGCTGATGGAGCAGAACGACGAGTGGCAGCTCCAGCACCGATACATGCAGATCGAAGGCATGGCCGAACTCAACCAACCCATGATCGAGGAGGAAAATCAGCCCCTACACATCACCGCCAAAGCCGCCTGACGATGGCCCACGGCCACAGCCGAAATTACACCACCTTGACGGACGCGACCCGCTTGCAGGGTAAGTCAGAAAGGCAAGGATCAAGCGAAGGCAGCCGATCCTCCGGTCGGCGGGAGTGCTCAAATGGCTACTTCCAGGGAGTTATAACATAAGTGTCCCCGCGAACGCGGGAATGACAGGATTGGGAGAGACCCGACCTCCCTTCCCCCTCGAGGCGGCGTCAGGCCGGAACCGTGCTTTCGTCGAAGAACAGCACCTGCGAGATGGCGGCGCGCAGCGTCGCGGGCTGATAGGGCTTGGTGAGCAGGAAGGCGGGCTCGGGCCTGTCGCCGGTCAGCAGCCGTTCGGGAAAGGCGGTGATGAAGATGACCGGCACGTTCATCCCGGTGAGGATTTCCTGCACCGCCTCGATCCCCGAACTGTTGTCGGCGAGTTGGATGTCGGCGAGCACGAGGCCGGGGCGGTGCTCCTGCGCCTCGGCCACCGCCTCGGCATGGGTGGTCGCGACCGCGACGACTTCGTGTCCCAGGTCGCGCACGATCATCTCGATATCCATCGCGATGATCGGCTCGTCCTCGATGATCAGGATGCGCGCGCGGGTCTGGCGATCGATCTCTTCCATCGCGTCGGCGATCAGCGCCTCGACCGCGGCGGTATCGCGGCCGATGATCCGGCCGGTTTCAGCGGTGCTGAAACCCTCGACCGCGGTGAGCAGCAGCGCCTGCCGCGCAAGCGAGGGAATCCGGCTGAGGCGCGCGTCGGCGATCGCCAGATCGGACGCGGTATCGGGATCGGGTGCGGCCGCCTGTTCGGCGGCGAGCCCGAAATTGTCATGGACCATGCGATAGAGCTGGATTCGCAGCTCGCCCGCGGGATCGACCGCATCGGGATGCGCGACGAGCGATTCGAGCAGCCCCGCGACCAGCGCGTCGCCGGCCTGCTGGCTTCCCGAAATCGCCCGGCCATAGCGTCTCAGATAGGGAAGATGCGGTGCGATAGCCTGGCCCAGCGACATAGAGTATCTCCTGTAGCGGGCTGAAACCCGCAGAAAAGCGGGCGAACAGCGCAAAATGACGCCGTCCGCCGAATTATTTCACCACATGGGAACGATTTAGCCCTAATTTGGTTTCCAAGGGAAGGAAAACGCGCCATTGCAGTTTGATGAACGCGCGGTTAGCAAAAGGCCCCATGTCCAGCGGATGCATCGACAATGTCGTCTGAACCCGGCGTAGCGCCCAAGAAAACGGCCGGGAAAGACACCGGAAGGAAAATCCCCAGGAAAGCGCAGGACGTGAACATCGCCCTGCGCCGGGCTTATGAGTCCGCGGTCGACGAAACGATTCCGCAATCGATGATGGACCTGCTCGACAAGCTCGACTGACAGCGGCCGCGCCGCAGTCCCCATTTGACCACCTTATAGCATTTGGTCCCCGACTTTCGCCGGGGACCGTGCCTGATTCAAGAATATATGCTCTCGGCTTATGCCGTTCCGTTCCGATCGGGCAAGCGTCGGAAGGCGCTCATTTCACCGTGCGGCCGGTCACGGATTTCAACACTTTCAGCGTGTCGTTATAGCGGTCGGCACTCGTCCGGCTGCCCAGCACCGCGACGTGGTAGCGGCGCCCGTCGACACTGACCTCGGTCAGCAGACAGGAGTGGGCGCTGCGATTGGAGCCGGTCTTGATCCCGGTGACTCCCGGACGGCCGAGCAGTTCGTTGGTGTTGTGCCAAGCGACGCGGCGTTCGGCACCCGACGCGGTCCGCGCGATGGTTTCATGCTCGCGCGTGCCGACCACCTGTCGCACCAGCGGATTCGCCATCGCGGCCCGGGCGAGGATCAACTGGTCGCGCGCGCTGCTCGTTCGGCGATCGGGATCGAGCGCATCGCCGAAGGCCGAACTGTAGCGCGTCTGGGTCATGCCGAGCGCCCGCGCTTTCCGATTCATCGCCGCGACGAAGGCCTTGTAGGCCGAGGCGGGAGTCGCTTCCACTCCCGCCGCCACCATCGGCGCACCGAAATGAATCGCCAGCATATATCCGGCGTCGTTCCCCGACGGCAGCATCAGGCCGTAAAGCGCCTCACGCACGCTGATCCGTTCCCCGGCGGCAAGCCCGGTCTTGGTCCCGCCGATCGCCACCGCGCGTTCGGCAAAGCTCAGTTCCTCGTCGAGAATGGCGGGCTGCGCGGCGGCCATTTCGGTGACGACGAGCAGCGTCATCAGCTTGGTGACGCTCGCGATGTTCGAGGGCCGCTCCAGCTCATGCGACGCCAGCACCTCGCCCGTTTCGGCATCGGCGACCGCCCAGGCCGCGGCGGTCACGCCCTCGACGGCAGCCGCTTCGGCGGCATGGGCGGTCGCCGGGGCGAGCAGCGGACCGCTGGCCGCGACGAGCGCCGCCATTATCACCGGCCGACAGGCGAAGCGGATTACCGTGCGAATATCCATGATTCTTCTCCCTCTCGATTTTCTATTCGACCGCGGCCGCGTTGCCGCGCGAGCCATAGGATTGCCCCGGCGCATCGCCGCCCCAGGCGATCAGCGCCAGATCGTCGAGCAGCGCCCGCGACGCCCCCTCTATGCGCAGCAGCGGCCGCAGCGGCTGCGCGGGCGTTTCCGCGCCGCGATCGAACTCGAAGCGGAACGGCTGCCAGCCGCCGGCCGCGATCCGCTGCGTTCCGGCGGACTGCCGCGGCGCATTGGCCAGCGCGCTGGTGCGCCCGCTGCCCTTGCGCTGTTCCTGGACCAGCAGTTCGAGCGTCGCCGGCGCGTCGAGCTTGACCCAGCCGGTGAAGGTCAGCCGGCGTTCGGCGACGGGCCGAAAGAAGACCTTGGGTCCGACCGTCGCGGCACCCGCACCGGGGACCGACACGGCGAGCGCGGCACGGCCCGCATGGGCGTCGCGATCGAAATCGATCGCCCCGCCCTCGACGCTCCAGCTCCGATCGCGGGCGTCCCCGAAGCGCACCGCCTCGAAATCGCCGCGCGCCAGCAGGTCGTGGCCGGCCGCGACCGCATCGCCGCGACAGGCCGCTTCGGGCCGGTAAAGGTCGTAGCGAAAGACGTTGAGGCCGCTGCCGGCATCGGCGGCGCAGCGCTGCGGCGGTGCGAGCGGCGCCGAAGGCTGGATGACGCCGTGCCCCCCGACGATCCCGATCCGCGTCCCGCGTTCGGCCGACAGGTCGATGATCCGGCCGAGCACCGCCTGACGCATCCCGCCGACCGCCGGGACCGGGCGATAGTCGAGGATCTGGATCGGGACCATTTCGGCGCGGAACAGCCGGTCGCCGTCCATCCAGACGCGGAGCGCGAAGCTGGCATGCGTTTCGGGGAAACTCTGGTCGAAGAGAAAATTGCCGAGCGAATAGGCGATCAGGCGCCCCTTGTAGAGTTCGAGACCGTGCGCGACGTGCGGATGATGCGAGACGACGAGCGCGGCGCCGGAATCGATCGCCAGCTTCATCCGCCGCTCGCTGATCGCGGTCGGACGGGCGCTATATTCGGTGCTGCCGTGATATTGGACGATCGGCGTGCGCCCCGCGGCGACCTCTCCGCGCACCGCCGCCTCGATATTGGCGTCGCTACCCAGCGCGGCACCCCCCTTGCCGCTTTCGGCGACCTGGTTGGGCTCGACATTGCCTTTCCAGCCGACGAAGCCGAGCATCGACCAGGCGCGCCCGCCGACCGAGAGGCGCGCGGCCTTCAGCGCCTCCGCCTCGTCGCGGCCGGCGCCCGACCAGGGCATCCGCACCGCATCGAGCGCGGCAAGCGTCGAGGCAAGGCCGGGTTCGACATAGTCATAGACATGATTGTTGCCGAGCGTGACATAGTCGATACCCGCATCGACCAGCGCCCGCGCGGCGTCGCTGTGCGTGTAGAAGACGACCGACTTGCCCGGCGAATTGCCAAGGTCGCGCGTCGCCAGCACGGTTTCGAGATTGACCGAAGCCAGATCGGCGCCGGTGAAATAGGGCTTCATCGGATCGAGCAGCCGCGCCATGTCGGCGGCGCGGTTCGCCTCGCGGATCACCGTCGGCTCGCCATCCAGCGGCGCCTCGAAGCGGCGCCCCATCATCACGTCGCCGCCGAAGAACATCTCGATACGCCCCGGCGCGCGGGACACCGCCTCGACCGCCGGCAGGATGATGTTGCCATCGCCCGCGGCGACCTCGCTCGCCGCGAAGGTGGAGACGGCATCGAAGATGGCGGGCCCCTTCACGGTCAGCCGGTAGAGATCGGCTTCACCGATCCGGCCCGACAGGCTGCCGTCCGGCGCGATGCCGACAGGATCGCCGTTGACGCGGACGTCGAGCGCCGCCAGATCGCCGACGCCGCCGACGATCCGCACCTGTCCCTTGACCGTCTGCGTAACGGGCGCGGCGGTTGCCGCCGCCGGTGCGGCGACGGACGCCGTGCAATGGCTTGCGCCGAACGCCGCGATCAGGGCGAGGGCCGCCGATGCCAGAAACCGCATATGTCTTCCTTTCGCAGGGGATCAATGATGAAGCGCGAGGTCGATCGTGCGCGCGACGCCGTCGCGGCGGTGATCGGCCGCGCCCTCGAAACGGCCGTCGCGGATCAGGACGCCGTGCAGCCCCGAATCCTCGCCCGACCCGGCGCGCACCGCGACGCCGCGCGCCGCCATCGCCGCGCGCAGCGCGGGCGCGAAACGGCTTTCCTCTCCGGCAAAACCGGGCCCGCGCGCGACGAGATTGGGCAGCGCGAACGCCTGGTCGAGCGGCAGATGCCAGTCGATCGCGCCGATCAGCGCCTTCGACACATAAGCGAGGATCGCATTGCCGCCCGGCGAACCGATCGCGCCCGCAAGCCGGCGGTCGCGGTCGAGGATGATCGTCGGGGTCATCGACGAACGCGGCCGCTTGCCCGGCGCGATGGCATTGGGGCCGCTGGGCACGAAAGAGAAATCGGTCATCTGGTTGTTGAGGAAGAAGCCGTCGACCATGCGGCCCGAACCGAAGAAGCTTTCGACCGTCGTCGTCATCGACACCGCATTGCCGTCGCCGTCGACGATCACGAAATGCGAGGTGCCAGGAACCTCGGCCGTCGCATCGATGCGCATCGCCGCTGCCCCCGGCGGATGCCCCGCCTCCGGCGCGGGGCCGGCACGGTCGCCGATCAGCGCCGCGCGCGCCGCGACATAGGCGGGATCGAGCAGCCCCCGGACGGGCACGTTCGCAACGTCGCCGACATAGGCGTCGCGATCGGCATACATCAGCCGGCTCGCCTCGGCATATTTCACCCACGCCACCGGGTCGCCGGGGCCGCGCGCGGCGATGTCGGTACGCTCGACCATCGCCATCAGCTGGAGCAGGCCCACCCCGCTCGAGGGCGGCGGCGGCACGCAGAGGACATAGACACGGTAGTTGCCGCACAGCGCCTGCCGCACGACGGGCCTGTAGGCGGCGAGGTCGGCCTCGGTCATGCTGCCGGCGAGCGTGCCCTCGTGCAGCCGCGCGACGATGCGCCGCGCGGTCTCGCCGCGATAGAGGGCATTCGGACCTTCCACCGCCAGACGGTGGACGAACGCCGCATAGGCGGGATTCTTCAGCGTATCGCCAGCGCGGACCTTGCCGCCGTGCCCGTCGCGGAAATAGCGCAGGACGTCGGGAGCGCCCGCCTGCGGATAGGGGCCGTGGACGAAGCGTTCGAGCCGCTTCGTCACCGTGAAGCCTTCGCGCGCGACCCGCTCTGTCCCGCCGAACAGATCGGACCAGCCCAGCTTTCCGCGCGCCTTCTGCGCCATCGCGAGCATCGCGACCGCGCCGGGAACGCCGGTGGCGCGGCCGCTGAGCACGGCGGTCTGGAACGGAAGCGGCTTGCCGCCATCGTCCAGGAACATGTCGGGCGTGGCACCGGCAGGTGCGACCTCGCGCCCGTCATAGACGGTGACCGCCTTCGTCGCCGCGTCGTAATGGACCATGAAGGCGCCGCCGCCGAGCCCCGAGCTTTGCGGTTCGACGAGCCCGAGCATCGCCTGGACGGCAACCGCTGCGTCGACCGCATTGCCGCCGCGCCGCAGCACGTCGAGGCCGGCCTCGACCGCGAGCGGGTGGGCAGCCGCCACGAACGCCTGCCGCGCCGCCTGCTCGCCCGCCGGCGATGCCGCCGATTGCGGCGGCGGCGACGCGGGCGCACAGGCCGCGAGCAGCGCCGCGGCGGCGAGAATCGAGCCGCGGATCATGGTGCCGAAAACGGCGCCGATCGGGCGGCGAAAGGGCATGATCGGCCTCATTCGTCGTCGGCGGAAAGATATTCGCGCACGTCCATTTCCTTTTCCCAGCGTGCGACGGCGGTGGCGATCGACAGGTCGGAGGTGACGTTGGGGATGGTGCGGATCATGTCGAGGATGCGGTCGAAGGGCAGGACGAAGCCGACGACGATCGCGGTCTGCTCCGGCGTGATGCCGATCGCATGAAGCACGGCCGCGAGCACGAAAAGCGAGCCCGAGGGCACCGGCGCGACCCCCATCGCGACGATCGTCGTCGTGCCGGCGATGACGAGATAATCGGCGAGGCTCAGATCGACGCCGAATGCCTGCGCGGCGAAAAGCGTCAGCATCGCGACATACATGGCGGCGCCGTCCATGCCGATGGTGGCGCCGAGCGGCAGCACGGTCGAGGCGACCGGGGGCGATACGCCCAGGTTGCGTTCGGCGACGCGAATCGCGACAGGCAGCGTCGCGCTGCTCGACGAGGTCGAAAAGCCGACCATGATCGCATCGGCGATGCCGCGAAAGAAAGGTAGGGGCGGCAGCCAGGCGAGCAGCCGCACGACGATGCCGCCATGGATGACCAGCGTCACGATCGCCGATCCCACGACGACGCAGAGGCCGAGCTTGAGCACCGCGAGGAAGCTCGTCGGGCCCGTCGTGCCCATCACCACCGCGATCAGCGCGAAAACGCCGAAGGGCGCGGTTTCCATTACGAAGCCGACGATGCGTAGCATCACCTCCGCACCGCCCGCGAGCAGGTTGCGCACCGGTTCGGCCTCCTTGCCCGCGGCGATGACCCCCGCACCGACAAGGACGGCGAAGAAGATCACCGACAGCGTGGAGCCGTTCGCCATCGCGCCGATCGGATTGTCGGGCACGATCTCCATGAACATGCGCGCCGTGTCCTGCGGCTCGGCGACGACGCGCGGAACCGCGCCGGCAAAACTCGCCCCCGCCCCCGGCGCGATCAGCGTCGCAACGATAAGGCCGGTCATCACCGCAAGCGCGGTGGTGAAGACATACATGCCGAGCGTTTTCACCCCGATGCTGCCGAGGCGCTTGGGATCGGCGAGCGCGGCGACGCCCGAAGCAATGGTCAGGAAGACGAGCGGAATGACCAGCATGCGGATCAACCGCACGAAAAGTTCGCCGATCCACGCGATCGAGGTCGCGTCCTCACCCCAGACGAGCCCGAGGATCGCGCCGAGGACGAGTGCGGCGAGGATGCGCTTCCACAGAGCGACGCCGAACCACCAGCCGCAGGCGCGGCGCAGCACCCCGGGCGATGCCTCCGTCGGTCGGGGGGCCGGCTGCGAAGTTTCCGTCATCTGTTCCATCCTTTGCGGCCCGCTCCCTTCATGGTCGTGCCGAGCGACCTCTTGTCATACCCTGTCACAAGTTCCCACCGTTCCCGCCCCAGTGGATCGGCGGGAACGGTGGGTCGGCGTCCTTATCCGGCCGCTCTGTCCTCGTTTCGCGCCGCCACCGCTCAGCCCCCGCCTTCGACGATGGCGGCGACGCGTTCGGCCGAACCCGCCGCATAGGTCCAGCCAAGCGCCCCATGCCCCGTGTTGGCGATCACGCCCGGCGCAATCAGCCGGGTGATCGGAAGCGAATCGGGCGTCATCGGACGAAGGCCCGCCCAGCTCGATTCGATCCGGTCATAATCCGCGGCCGCGGGCAGCGCGGCCCGCGCGCTCCGTACCAGCGCGGCGAGGCGCGCGGGGTCGACCGCCGCGTCGCGGCGGCCGAGATCGGCAAGGCCGGCGATCCGCATCCTGTCTCCGAGCCGCGCGAAAACGACGCGATTGGCCGAATCGGTGATGCTGACGCGCGGCGCCCCCTCGCCCGGCTGCGCCGTGATCGAATACCCCTTCATCGGCATGACCGGCAGGCGGACGCCGACGCTGCGCGCAAGGCCCACCGACGCCATGCCGGCGCACAGGATGATATGGTCGGCCTCGATCCGCCGGCCGCCGGCGATCACCGCCGGGCGGCGCCAGCTCGCGTCGATGCGGTCGATGGCGGTGTCATAAAGGCTGGCGAAGCCTCCCCGAGCCGCCAGCGCCGCCTGCGCACCCGTGCAGAAGCGATAGGGATCGCCGACCTCCTCGCCCGCGGTGTGGATCGCCCCGACGATCGAGGCGCGGATCGATTCGAGCGCCGGTTCGATCGCGACGGCCCGGTCGGGGTCGATTACGGTCTGTTCGGCGCCGGCCGCCATCTTGTCGGAGAGAAGCGTCTGCGCCGCCGCGAAACTCTTGGCCGAGCGATAGACGATGATCTTGCCCGGCCGATCGTGCGCGAAATCGATCGCGTGCCGCCGCACCAGCGCGTGCAGGGCGCGGCGCGACAGGAAGGCGAGCGCCAACCCCTCCAGCGTGTTGCGGCGAAAGCGGCCGGCGCTGCCGTTGCGCAGGAAGGCGAGATTCCAGCGCAGATAATCGAGGTCGAGCCGCGGAGAAAAGCGGAAGGCCGGATCGCGCGACAGCAGCAGCCAGGGGAATTGCGCGATGGTCGAGGGACTCGCGAGCGCGTCGGTATAGGCATAGCTGAGCTGTGCGCCATTGGCGAAGGACGTCCCGCGACCCGGCCCTTCGGCGCGGTCGATCAGGGTGACCCGGTGACCGCGGTCGGCGAGCGTCAGCGCGGTCGCCATGCCGACGACCCCGGCACCGATCACGATCAGGTCCCGCGGTGCCGTTGCCGAGGCCTCGCCCAGACGAAATTCCGCGCGCATCTATTTGATTCCATCCCCCATGCCAGCGCGCCCGCGAAGCGGAGCCGCTTGTTCGCGGGGATGATTGTCGAACCGGCGCCGACCGCAAAGCGGCAACCTTTGCGGCTGGTATAGCCCGAAGCTATGAACCGGTGTCGCGGACGGCTTCCAGGACGTCGCTGAAGGTGCGGAGGAACTGGCGGACGACCTTCGACGGCTGGCGATCCTCCAGCGTCACCCAGGAAATGGTGAATTCGAGCGGCGGGTCGGTCCGGAACCAGTTGAAGTCGGGCGATTGCGACGCGCGCGCGGTGAATTCGTCGACTACGGTCACGCCGCCTTCGAGCTGGGCGAGGCGCGCCGCGATGAAGAAGGTCTGCACCGACACCGCCTCGCGATAGGCGATGCCGCGTTCCAGTGCGGCGCGGGTCAGCACATCGCCGATCGGTCCCGTCGCGGCGACGCCGATCAGATCGCGGTCGGCCAGCTGATCGAGCGGCAGGCGGTCCCCGACATCGCCGAAGGCCTGCGCGGGCGCGAAGGCGACAAGCTCCCCCTGCGCCAGCACGGCGCTCGTCAGCCGCGGATGCGGCGGCGGGGTATAGACGATCGCCAGATCGGTCTCGCGCTCGATCAGCGAGCGGACGAGATCGTCGTGATGGTGGGTATGCACTTCGAAGGTGACGCGCGGCCAGTCGCGCCGGAACTGCGCCATCGCCTGCGGGATGACGTCGAGCGCGAGGCTGGGCACGATACCCAGGCGGATATGGCCGCCCCCCGCCTGCGACAGGTTGCGCGCGGTCTGCTGCAGCGAGGCCAGCCGGTCGAAGATATCCCCGGCTTCGCGAATCAGTGCATGCGCCTCGTCGGTCGGGATCAGGCGCCCGCGCGCGAGCTGGAACAATTGGAAGCCCAGATTGTCCTCGGCATGGCGCAAGGTCTTGGAAACAGAGGGTTGCGACACGCCCAGCACACGTGCCGCGGCGCTGATCGATCCATGGGTATAGACCGCATGGAAGACTTCAATCTGACGAAACCGCATGCCCCCTCTGTAGCCCTGCAGCAGCACGGGACCAACGGCTTTCGCGGTCATGGTCGTTTGGCGACCGCTTCGACCTCGACCAGCGCATCGGGCGCGAGCAGCGCCGAAACCACCGTCGACCGGGCCGGATAGGGGTCCCCGAACACGCGCACATAGGCCGCATTGAACGCCGCGCCATGGCGGGCGTCGGTCAGCCAGGCGGTGACTTTCACCACGTCGCGCGGCGTGCATCCCTCGCTCGCCAGGACGCGGACGAGATTGGCCAGCGCACGCTCGGCCTGCGCCTCGATGCCGCCCGGCACGATCGCGCCGTCATCGCCGCGGGCAAGCTGGCCCGAGGTGAAGACGAGGGAATCGGCGCAGCGCGACGCCGAAAGGGGGGGAGCCGTCATCATTCTCTCCAATCATGCCCGCCCCCGATGAGGCGGGCGAACGGGTTCGGCGAACCGCCGCGTCAGAAGACGAAGCCCAGCGAGACCGTGCCGGCGTGATCCTGGACATTCGCGCCGAGCTGGCCCGAATAGCCGAGGCTGAAGCGCATCTTGTCCGTAAGACGCCACATCAGATCGACGTCCAGAACCGCGGCGTCCCGCGCGATTGCGGCCCCCGCCACGCGGAACGGCGCCGCGGTGCCGCCGGCAAAGCGCAGGTTCGACACCGGGGCGATGGTCCCGAAACCATGCTGCCACGCGGCCGAGGCGCGCACCGCCAGCGGACCGGTCGCCGAGGTCTCGGCGCGCAGCCCAAGGGTCGACAGCGTGAAGCCGTCCTTGGCGCGATCGGCGGCGAGGGCGAGCGGCCCGGCGCCCGTTTCGGTGAACGCCTTGGTCCGCGCCTCGACATGGGCGATTCCCGCAAAGGGTTCGACACTGCCGCCACCAAGCGCCAGCGGCAGGCCGACATCGGCGAAGCCGTGCAGCACGCTGCCGCCATAGCTGGCCGTATGATTGCCCGAGAGACCGCCGAACGCCGGAGCGCGCTCGCTGTCCACATCGACGTCCGAATAGCCGGCGCCGACGCTCAGCCGCAGCCCGGCCAGCCGCGCGCCGCCATAGGCCATGACGTGCAGCGATTTCGCACGGGCGCTGCTCGCCCGGGCCGCGCCGGTGATGTCGTTGCTGCCATAGCCGATGGCCAGGCCGCCTCGCGCATCCGCGTCGCCGACGTCGATCCCGCCGATGATGCCGTTGGTCTGGCGCTCGATGCGCGCAGCATTCGGGCGGTCGCGGTTGTCGCCGCGGCTGGTGAAGCCCTGGAGCCACATTCCCAGCCCGTCGGGCGCGGTGCCGAGCCGCTGCATCACGGCGGCGCGCGGCCGGCGCAGATCCTCGACCATCGCGGTGCGGACCGAAGCGTGGATCTCCCCCGATGCGAGGTCGAAGGCGCCGCGCGCCCCGGCGCCGTCGAGATAGAGCACCGCGTCGTACAGCGCGCTGCCCAGGCCCGCCGACTGGATGGCCGAAGCGACCGAGCGCTGGTTGGCGGTCGCCGCGACGTCGGTGAAATCGACGTCGTTGCGCGTCAGGTTCAGCGTCACCGCATTGGCCGAATAGCCCAGCGTCGGCGTCAGGAAGGCGAGGTTCGTCGTCACCCCCTCGAACCCGTTGGAGGCGCCGCCGCGGACTACCCCGCCGGCGGCCTCGATCAGCGTGTAATCGCTGGTGATCGCATAATTGCCGGCACCGGCCAGCACCTCGACCGTGCCGCCGTCGATCACGACCTGCCCCGTGGTGCGCAGCAGGTCGGCGGTGCCGTCGGGGTTCACCTCGACCGCGAACACCGATCCCGCCTCGAACGTCGCCGAGCGCGCGGTCAGCAGCCCGATGCTGTTGCCCGGGGCCAGCGTCCCGCCGCTGCGGACGACGATGTCGCCGAGCCGCCCGGTGCCGCCCAGCAGCCCGCCGGCGGCCGCGATCGCGGTTCCGCCCAGCGCGCCGTTGACGCGCAATTGCCCCGCATCGACGGTCGTGGTTCCGGTGAAGGCCGAGGAATCGGCCGTCAACGTCAGGGTGCCGGTGCCCTGCTGGCGCAGCTGCCCCTGACCGGTGATCGTGCCGCCATAGCCGATATCGTCCGACCGGTCGAAGGCCAGCGTGCCGCCGCCGATCAGGACGTTGCCGGGCAGCGCCCCGCTGGTGCCGCCCGCGCCGATCTGCAGCGTGCCCGCCAGGATGCGCGTGCCGCCCGTATAATCGTTCGCGCCGGTCAGGATCAGCGTGCCGAGGTCCTGCTTGGCAAGGCTGCCCGTGCCGGTGAGATTGGAGGCGATGGTCGCGCGGGTCGAAGCACCGCCCGCGGTGCCGTCGCCGACGCGCACGTCGACCGCGCCCGCCAGCGTCAGCGGGTCGCCTTCGACGCGATAGCCGTCGGTCGCGAACTGGATGCCGGTCGCCGACACCGCGCCCGCGGCATTGTCGATCGTGACCGTTCCGGCCGCGCCGTCGAACACGGCGAAGCGTCCGCCCCAGGCTTCGCTCGAAGCGCCGTCGGAGTCGGTCCAGTTGCTGCCGCTTCCGGCGCTCCACACGCCGTCGCCGCCCGCGATGGTGCCGTCGCCCGCGGTCTTCGTCCCGTTCCAGAACTGAATGGAAGAAAGGCCGCTGCCGTCGTCGACGACCAGATTGACCTGACCGGTGACCGAGGTCTGGACCGTCCCCGTAATGCCGGCGCCCAGCGGATCGACGTCGAGTCCGTTGTCGGTCAGCGCGCCGCCATAGGCGAAGATCCGATAGAGGCCGGCGCCGAAGCCGGTATCCGGGGTGACTGCGAGGGTGCCGTCGAGCGTCAGGTCGCCGAGCACCTCGAACAGGGTCGGGGCACTTTCGCTTCCCAGTGTCGCCGCGACGGTCGAACCTGCGCCGAGTTCAAGCGCCTGCAGCGTCAGCGTCTGGCCGGACAGGCCGGCGAGCGTGCCGTCGACGACCACATTCCCCGCCAGCAGGCCGGCACCGCCCAGCGATGCGCCGGCTTCGACGAGGACGTCGCTCGTCAGATTGCCGTCGACCAGCAAGCCGCCGCCGCGCACGGTGATACCGCCGCCGAGCGCGCCGGTGCCGCCATAGGTCAGCGTCCCGGTGCCGGTCTTGACGAGCGAGCCGTCACCCGACAGCGCGCCGGTATAGCTGGTGCTGAGCCCCGTTCCGCCGAGGGTGAGCGCGGCGCCGTTGATGTTGGTGGCGCCAACACCCGACAGACCGCCGATCTCCTGATCGAAGCCGGTGATGATATCGAGGATACCGGCGCTTTCGAGGACGACCTCGGAATTCGCCGACATCGCGTTCGTTGCGCCGCCGCGGAACGTGCCGTTCCTGACGATGGTGTCGCCGCTGTAGGTCGTGCCCGGAGCGCGCAGCGTCAGGCCGCCGGCGGCACCGGGCGAATCGACGATCAGCTGGCCGGTGCCGGTGATCGGCGCGGTGGTGAAGGCCACCACCTGGTTCGTGCGGTTGATGATCAGCCGGCCGTTGTTGGTGACCTGGCCGCTGACGCTGCCCGTCGTGCCGCCATTGCCCCAGCGCAGCGTGGCGCCCGCGTCGATCGTGCTGCCCTCGGCGGTGGCGACGAAGGATGCGGTCACGGTCCAGTCGCCGGACTGGAAATAATAGCCCTCGAAATTGGTCATGCTGGGCAGAATGGCCGAGCCGCTGCCCGTCAGATAGACGCGGTCGGGTCCCGATCCGGTGGCCGAGGCCCCGCGAATTTGCCCCGTCACCGTCGCGCCGGTGTCGATATAGAGGTTGTTCGATCCGCCGAGGAAATTGACGGCATAGTTGGTGCCGCTGCCGGTGAAGGCGGTGGTGCTGCCAGCTTCCAGCCGCACCGTCGAACCCGCCGCCGCCTGGATGGCATCGCCGTTGGTGGCGGTGATCGAACCGCGGTTGATGACCTCGCCCGCATCCAGATAGACGCCCGACGCGCCCTCGATCACCCCGCCGCTTTCGTTGAGCAGCGACAGCGTCGTTCCCGCCGCGGCATCGATGGCCCGATCGCTCGCGGTGATCCGTCCCGCATTGACGAGCGTCACCGTGCTCGCCGGTGTCGAGGCGACGATGCCGACCGCCGGCGTCGTGCCGGTCGTGGCGAGCGATCCGCCCGCATCGATCCGCAGCGTGCCGTCGGCGATCCGCGTGCCCCCGGCATGATTGTTCGCGCCGGTCAGGGTCAGCGTGCCCAGATCCCGCTTCACCAGGCTGCCCGCGCCGGTAAGGTTCGATGCGATCGTCGCGCTGGTCGCCGCGCCGGCCGCGGTGCCGTCGCCGACGCGCACGTCGACCGCGCCGGTCAGCGACAGCGGGTCGCCCTCGATGCGATAGCCGCTGCTGACGAACTGCATGCCGGCGGGTGCGATCGCGCCCGCGTCATCGTCGACCGTGACCGTTCCGGCCGAACCGGCGAACACCGCGAAGCGGCCGCCCCAGGCTTCGGTCGATACGCCGTCGAGGTCGGTCCAGTTGGTGGCGGGCCCGGGGCTCCACACGCCGTCGCCGCCCGCGATGATGCCGTCGCCCGCGGTTTTCGTTCCATTCCAGAACTGGATATCCGAAACCGTCGAACCGGTGGACACGACCAGATTGACCTGACCAGTTGTCGCGGTCTGCAACGCGCCGCTCGTGCCGCTGCCGAGGGGCCCGACGTCGAGCCCGTTGTCGGTCAGCGTGCCGCCGTAGGAGAAGATCCGATAGAGACCGGCACCGAAATCGGTCGCCGGCGTCACGGCCAGCGTGCCGTCGAGCGTCAGATCGCCCAGCACGTCGAACAGCACCGGCGCGCTTTCGCTTCCCAGCGTCGCGGCGACCGTGGCGTTCGTACCGAGGACGAGCGATTGCAACGTCAGCGTCTGTCCGGAAAGGCCGGCCAGCGTGCCGTCGATGACCGCATTTCCTGCCAGCGTGCCGGTGCCGCCAAGTCGGCCGCCGCTCTCTACGAGCAGATCGCCAGTCAGATTGCCATTGAGGAGCAGGCCGCCGCCGCGCACGGTGACGCCGCCGCCGAGCGCACCGGTGCCGCCATAGGTGAACGTCCCGGCGCCGACCTTGATCAGCGATCCATCGCCGGCGAAGGCACCGGTATAGCTGGTGCTCGTCCCCTTGCCGCCGAGGGTGAGCGCGGCGCCGTTGATGTTGGTCGCGCCGACGCCCGACAGGCCGCCGATCTCCTGGTCGAAGCCCGCGACGATGTCGAGCATGCCGGCGCTTTTTAGAACGACCTCGGAAGCCGCAGACATCGCATTGGTCGCAACGCCGCTGAATTTGCCGTTCTCGACGATGGTGTCGCCGCTATAGGTGGTGCCGGGCGCGCGCAGCGTCAGGCCGCCCGTCGCGCCCGGCGAATCGACGATCAGCTGGCCGGTGCCGGTAATCGGCGCGGTGGTGAAGCCGACCACCTGGTTCGTGCGGTTGACGATCAGCCGGCCATTGTTGGTGATCTGGCCGCTGATGCTGCCCGTCGTTCCGCCATTGCCCCAGCGCAGCGTGGCGCCTTCGTCGATCGTGCTGCCTTCGGCGGTGGCGAGGAAGGACGCGGTCACGGTCCAGTCGCCCGACTGGAAATAATATCCCTCGAAATTGGTCATGCTGGGCAGCACCGCCGAACCCGTGCCGTTCAGATAGACGCGATCGGGGCCCGACCCGGCCGCCGACGCGCCGCGAATCTGGCCGGTCACCGTCGCACCGGTGTCGAGATAGAGATTGTTCGACCCGCCGAGGAAATTGACGGCATAATTGGTGCCGCTGCCGGTGAAGGCGGTCGTGCTGCCCGCTTCGAGCCGCACCGTCGAGCCGGCCGCCGCCTGGATGGCATCGCCGGCCGTCGCGGTGATCGAACCGCGGTTGGTGACCTCGCCGGCATCCAGATAGACGCCCGACGCGCCCTCGATCACCCCGCCGCTTTCGTTGAGCAGCGACAGCGTCGTACCCGTCGCGGCGTCGACGGCCCGATCGCTCGCGGTGATCCGCCCCGCATTGACGAGCGTCACCGTGCTCGCCGGTGTCGAGGCGACGATGCCGACCGCGGGCGTTGCCCCGGTCGTGGCGAGCGATCCGCCGGCGTCGATCCGCAGCGTGCCACCCGCGATCCGCGTGCCGCCGGCATGGTCGTTCGCGCCCGCGAGGATCAGCGTGCCGAGGTCCTGCTTGACCAGGCTGCCGCTGCCGGTGATGTTGGATGCGATCGTCGCGGAGGTCGTTGCGCCAGCCGCCGTGCCGTCACCGACACGCACATCGGTCGCACCGGCCAGCGTTAGCGGATCGCCCTCGACACGATAGCCATCGCTGACGAACTGGAGGCCCGAGGTCGAAATCGCACCGGCGGCGTCATCGATCGTGACCGTTCCGGCCGGACCGGTGAACACCGCGAAGCGGCCGCCCCAGGCTTCGGTCGATGCGCCGTCGAGGTCGGTCCAGTTGGTCCGTCCGTCGGCGCTCCACACGCCGTCGCCGCCCGCGATGGTGCCGTCGCCCGCCACCTTCGTTCCATTCCAGAACTGGATATCCGAAAGCGTCGAACCGGTGGACACGATCAGATTGACCTCACCGGCGGTCACGGTCTGCAACGCGCCGCTCGTGCCGCTGCCGAGAGGTCCGACGTCGAGCCCGTTATCGGTCAGCGTCCCGCCATAGGAGAAGATCCGGTAGAGGCCCGCCCCGAAATCGGTCGCCGGCGTCACGGTCAGCGCGCCGTCGAGCGTCAGGTCGCCCAGCACGTCGAACAGCACCGGCGCGCTTTCGCTTCCCAGCGTCGCCGCGACGGTCGAACCGGCGCCGAGCTGGAGCGACTGCAGTGTCAGCGTCTGCCCTGACAGGCCCGCGAGCGTACCGTTGACAATCGCATTGCCGGCGAGCGAGCCGGTGCCACCAAGTTGGCCGCCATTTTCGACGAGCAGATCGCTGGTGAGGGTGCCGTCGAGGAGCAAACCGCCGCCACGCACGGTGACGCCGCCGCCGAGCGCGCCGGTGCCGTCATAGGTGAACGTCCCGGCGCCGATCTTGGTCAGCGATCCGTCACCGGCGAAGGCGCCGGTATAGCTGGTGCTCGTTCCCTTGCCGCCGAGGGTGAGCGCCGCGCCGTTGATGTTCGTCGCCCCGACGCCCGACAGACCGCCGATCTCCTGATCGAAGCCCGTGACGATGTCGAGAATGCCGGCGCTCTCGAGAACCACCTCGGAACTCGCCGACATCGCATTGGTCGCAACGCCGCTGAACGTGCCATTCTTGACGATGGTGTCGCCGCTGTAGCTCGTCCCCGGCGCGCGCAGCGTCAGGCCGCCGGCGGCGCCGGGCGAATCGACGATCAGCTGGCCGGTGCCGGTGATCGACGCGGTGGTGAAGCCGACCACCTGGTTCGTGCGGTTGACGATCAGCCGGCCATTGTTGACGACGTTGCCACTGATGCTGCCGGTCGCGCCGCCGTTGCCCCAGCGCAGCGTCGCACCCTCCGCGATGGTGCTGCCTTCGGCCGCGGCGGTGATCGAGCTGGTCACCGTCCAGTCGCCGGAATCGATGTAATAGCCGTTGAAACCCGAGATCGGCCCCAGCGTCTGGGTGCCGGTGCCGGTCAGATAGACACGATTGGCGCCCACACCGCCGGTTGCGGCCCGGATCGTGCCGTTCACCGTGGCGCCCGTATCGATGTAGATGCTGTTGCCGCCGCCGGTGAAATTCACCGCATAGCTGGCCCCGGTCGTGGCGGAACTTGCCGAGGTGACGCTCCCCGACTCCAGTCGCACGATCGAGTCCTGCCCGGCGTTGATCGCATCGCCGGTCGAGGTTCCCGTCATCGTCGATGCGATCGTGCCGCGGTTGATCAGTTCGCCGGTGGTGAAATAGACGGCACGCGCGCCCGTGATTGATGCGCCGGCTTCGTTGGTCAGGTTCAGGCTTATCGGGGAGGCCGGCCCGATGGTGCTGGTCAGGGTAGTGGTTGATGTCGACTCGATCCGCCCCCGGTTGACGAGGGTCGCGGTGCCGGTCCCGGTCGTGGACAGGTTGATCACCCTGCCGGCCGTGGTGATGCTGCCGGTCTCGGTGATCGTCACCGTCTCTCCGGCGCCCAGACCGACCTGCGTTGTCCGCGCATCGTCGATCGTGATGTCCTGCGCGGCCGCCGCGGCGGGCAGCACCCCACCGAAGACCGACGCGCACAGCAGCGCCCGTAGCGAGATGTTTGCGTGACGCTTCATCCTGATTACCCCTTGATATTCCGTCGTGACGCCGTTCCGGCGATGGTCGTGGTTGCGCCTATGCGGCGCGGGCGCCGGGCCCGCGCAGGACCTTGCCCGGCCGCGCCGGGGTCCGCTTGCGGGCCAGCATCGTCGGCGTGCCGTTCACGATCACATGTTCGATGCCCACGGGCAGCTGGATCGGATTCTCGAACGTGGCGACGTCGTCGATGCGCGCGTAGTCGAAGATGGTGACGTCGGCCCAGTTCCCCGGCTTGATCAGGCCGCGCCCGGCGAGACGAAGATTGGCGGCGGGCACCGAGGTCATCTTGGCGATGGCCTGTTCGAGCGTCAGCACCTTCCGGCGGCGGACATATTCTGCAATGATCCGCGGGAAACACCCATAAGACCGCGGATGCGGATAACCCTTGTCGCTTCCCGGTCCATAGCGGACCCCGGCATCGCTGCCGATGCCGATCCACGGAAACTTCAGCGCCGTTTCGATGTCCTTCTCGCTCATCATGAAATAGAAGGCGCTGGCGCGCTGCTTTTCCGCCAGCACGATGTCCCAAGCCGCATCGGCCGGATCCTTGCCCAAGGCCGCCGCGATGTCGGTGATCTTCATGCCGCGGAAGCGATCATATTCCTCGCTGAACGGCACGCCGAGCACCACCCGGTCCCATCCGCCGGCGTTGTAGACGAAGTTGGTCCAGTCCTTCTGGTTGCCCTTGGCGACCTCGGCCTTCAGCCGCGCGCGGATCGCCGGGTCGCGAAGCTGTTCCTTCGCGTGCGCCATGCCATCCTTGAACATCCAGTTGGGAACGGTCGTGCGCAGTCCGGTTCCCGCCGCTTCATAGGGATACATGTCGGCGAAGACGTTGAGGCCTCCAGCGCGCGCGCGGTCGATCTTGCGCCCCATCTCGCCGATCAGCTTGCCCCAGCCTGGCGCGAAGGCGGCCTTCAGATGATAGATATGGACGTCGGTTCCGGCGGCCTGCCCGATCCCGATCGCCTCGTCGATCGCTTCGAGGACGAATTCGCCCTCGTCGCGCATGTGGGTCGCATAGGTCCCCTTGTAACGGCCGACGGGACGCGCCAGTTCGATCAGCTCTTCCGTCGTCATGAAGCTGGCGGGCGGATAGATGAGCGCCGTCGACATGCCGAGCGCGCCGGCGCGCATCGCCTCGTCGACCAGGTCGGCCATCTCCGCGATCTGCGCCTTGCTCGGCCGGGCGGCGGACGATCCCGCCACGGCCCGCCGCGCCTGCGACGCGCTGTAATAGGTGCCGAAATTGACCGCCATGCCATTGGCGTCGAGATCAGCCAGATAGGCCGAGACCTGGTCGGCGGGAACCGGCGTTCCCATCTCGCCCGCGATCAGGGTGGTCAGGCCCATGCGAACCTTGCTGCCGCCCGACCCGCGATTGCGCACCGCGCGGCCGGACTGGTCCATCGTGTCGATCCAGCCCGGCGAAACCACCAGCCCGCGCGCGTCGATCTCCTGCTTGCCGCGGCGGCCGACCGCGCCGACCTCGACGAACCGGCCGCCCGATATCGCAACGTCTGCCTCGAAGCCGGGCGCGCCGCTGCCGTCGACGACGCGGCCGCCCCGAATGACGAGGTCATAGGGTTCGGTCGCCGCCGCTCCCTCGGCGCCGTCCGCCGCCAGGGCCGCATGGCTGGCGAGCAGCGCCCCCGCCCCGCCCGCGCCGAGCAGCCCCAGCAAGGCGCGACGATCGAGCGGCACCGCCGGATCGCGCGTTTCATTTTCCTTGGTCATCTTCTCGCCTCCCCGCCGGCCGGACATCAGTTGGCCAACGCCGCGATTGCCTTCGCGTCGGCGAACCGCTGCGACGAGGTTTCGCTTCCCAGCACGACGATGATGCGGTTGCTGCCCCCCTTCGACGTCGCCAGGATGATGCTCTGCCCCGACGACGGGGTGCCCGTGGTCGCGACACCGCCGATGTCCGGACCAAGCAGGCGGTTGCCGTTGTTCCATGACTTGCTGCGGGTCGTGCCGTCGGTGCCGATGATCGTCGCGCTATAGCTTTTGGCGCCGACGATCTCGCGCAGGATCGGGTCCGCCATCACTGCGACTCCCAGACGCGCGAGGTCGTGGGCGGTGCTGGCGCGTCCGTTCTCCCCGGCGTCGATATAGGCGGAACGGAAGACACTGTCCTTCATGCCCAGCTTGCGCGCGGCGCGGTTCATCTCGGCGATGAACGACCGGCTATGCGCCGGAACCTTTTCCAGCTGGCGAAAGTTCGATTCTGCGAAGCGATTGTTGAACGTCCGCGACAGCGCGAGCGCGGTGTCGCTCGCCGCCCCGACCAGCGTTGCATAGAGTGCGTCGCGCACGGTCATGCGCTCGCCGCCCAAGGCGCCCGACTTGGTCACCTGGATCTTCGTCATATAGGCCTGGATCTCGATCGTCTGATCGAGCAGCTTCGGGTCCTCCGCCGCGAGCCGCGCCACCAGAAGCGCCGTCATCAGCTTGGGAAAGCCGCCGACCTTGAGCCGTTCCTCGGCATTGTGCTGGGCGATGACCTTGCCGCTCGGATTGTCGACCATGATCCAGGACGGCGCCGAAATGCCCGCCGCATCCTGTTCGGCCGCATCGTCGGCCTGCGCCATCGCGGGGGTCGCGCAAACAGCGATCAGCCCGGCCGCCAGCGCTGTATAGAGCCCTTTGAACCTATGCATGAAAATCTCCTCTGGTAATGGGGCAGAGCGGCCGGCGGCGCTCAGAAGGACTTCGACAGCTGGGCGTAGAAGTGACGGCCGACCGAGTTGTGAAGCGAGCCGAGGTAGCCGAAGTCGGCGGCCGCCAGCGGCGGCGCCTTGTTGGCGATGTTGTTGACGCCGAACCGGACGCTCGTCCCCTTCATCGCCCCGCGCTTGAAATCATAGCCGACATAGGCGTTGACGGTGGTCCACGAGTCGACCTGCCACAGGGTGAGGTCGGCGAGCCGCGCGCCCGTCTGTTCGACCGAGCTGATGTAGCGCGCCGACATACCGGCCACGACAGGCCCGTTGCGCCAGGTCAGGCTTCCGGTCACCCGCCACCGCGGACGGCCGTTCTGGCGGAGAAGGTCGCCCGTCCCGGGAACGAGGAACTGCGAATCGATCTCTCCCGATGCCTGCGCGTCGAGCAGTTCCTGCGCCATGGCCGACGGCTCCTGCTGATATTTGAGCAGGTGGGCCGCGTTCAGCCGGACCGAAATATTGCCGATCGGCGTTCCCCGGACATCGTATCGCGCCGTGATGTCGAGCCCTTCGATCGTTTCGGGCTGAAGGTTCATGAAGCTGTCGAATATCTCGACCATCGAGCCGACCGGTTCGAGACCGGTGCCGTCGAAGGTCGCCAGCTGTTCCGGCGTCACCTCGTCGCGGATCACGGCGGGATTCGAGCTGCCGCGCAGGCGCAGGAGATAATCCAGCGCGGCGTGATTGGTGGCGCCGAACAGGCCGATCGAATTGATCTGGTGCACGCGCCAATAATCGAGCATCAGCGTCAGCCGCCCCCAGCCGCTCGGCAGCTTGGGCTGGAAGACAACGCCATAGGAAAAGGTTTCGGCATCCTCGGCCAGCAGGTCGGCGTTGGAGCGATAGTTGGTCAGCGTGGTTGCGCGGGCGCAGACGCCGAAATCGGGGATGCGGCCGGCGCGCTTGTCGGCCTCGCAGCGATAATAATCCTGATAGCCGCTGCTCGCCTGCGAGTCGGCGTTCGACACCTGCGCCAGGTCGGGCGCGCGGAAGCTCTGCGACCACGACCCGCGCACAAGCAGGCGGGGCGCGATTTCCCACGACGCCGCCACCTTGGGCTTCGCAATCCAGCCAAAGTCCGAATAGCGCTCAACCCGGCCGGCCAGCTGCACGTCGATCGCGCGGATCAGCGGCATGCCCATCTCGGGCGATACCAGCGGGATCGCCAGTTCGGCGTAGGCCGAAATGACGTTGCGGTTCGCCGCGGTGTTGGGAAGCGGCTGCGATCCCATGATGTCGCTGTCCGAATTGCCGTCGGTGCGACCGAACATGTCCTCGAACTTGATCGTGCCGTTGATCCGGTCGCCGCGGTCGTCGGCATAGGTTTCGCGCCGCCATTCGGTCCCCAGCGCGATACCGACGTCACCGGCCGGCAACTGGAACAGGTCGGGGGTCGACAGCCGGGCATCCCACGACGCCAGCGACGATTTCGAGGCACGCGTGTTGCTGACCAGGAAACTGGTCAAATCTTCCGAAGGCAGGGCGTCGGGGCCCGACGGATCGGTGGCGCTCGATCCGTTGAACGGGTTGTAGGCATCGGGCGTGGTGCGGGCCAGCGCCTGCTGGAACAGCGTCTTGCTGATCTCGGCGTGGCTGATGTCCTTCTTGTGCGCCTCGGAATAGACGAAGCCCGATTCCCAGTCGAACCGGCCGAACCGGCCGCGCAGACCCGCGACGACGCGATAATTTTCATCCTTCACCGTATAGGGCCGCGGGCCGACGTCCACGGGCGTGTAGGTCCGCAGATAGACGTCGAGCCCTTCCGCCGGCACCGTCGCTAGCGTCAGGCCGGGCAGGCGGTTCGGATTGGGGCTGCCGTCTGGCATGGTGAGCGGGCCGAACGGATTCCAGTAATTGCTCGCCGGAATCCGGATCATCGAGGTCGATGTGGTGCCGACCCGGTTGCGCTGCCCCTGATAGTCGGCGCGATAATAGTTGAACTCGGCAAAGCCCTCTAGATTCTCCGAGAATTCATGCTCGAGCGTGCTGTACAGATTGTAGCGCTCGCGTCCGCCGAGCAGCCAGCGCTGGTCGTTTTCGTTCCAGTAGAGGTTGCGGTCGGTCGTGGCCGACTGCAACCCGGTCTTCAGGCAGTTGCCGCCGGCGATGACGCTCGACCCCGAACAGCCGTTCTGCACCGGAACGATGTGGAACTGGCCGCTGCTGTTGGTCAGCGCCGTCGTGCCCTGGCGCACGGTGCGCGGGTTGACCAGGACGAGCCACGCCCAGGGGTTGGTGTTCGATCGCAGGTCGAAGTTGGTATCGCCTTCGAACGGCGTTCCCTCGACGCGCGGCCGCTGGTCCGAATTGGCCGAATAGTCGCGCTCGTCGGCGCGCATCGGGCTCGCCTTGTAATAGCTGCCGAACAGCGTCAGGTTCGTCCGCCCGTCGTTGAAGCTCCGCCCCCATTTGAAGGAAGAGCTGAAGCGATAATGGTCGGTATCCTCCGAAAAGCCGTAGCGCGCCGTCAGCTTCAGCCCCTCGTACCGCTTGTCGAGCACGATGTTGACCACCCCGGCGACCGCGTCGGCGCCATAGATGGCGGCGGCACCGTCGCGCAGAATCTCGACACGGCGGATGGCGGAGACGGGAATCTCGTTGATGTTCGCGGTCTGCACACGCACCAGATTCTCGACCTGGGTGCCGGGATGCTTGACCATGCGGCGGCCGTTGAGCAGCACCAGCGTGTTGCCCGTGCCCAGGCTGCGGATGTTGATCGACGCGACGTCGCCGCGCGAATCGGTCAGATTGCCCGACATCCGGCTTTCATTGAAACCGACGTCGCCCGCCTGCGCGACCTCGCGGAACAGGTCGTCGCCGGTATCGGCGCCGGTCGCCGCAACCTCGTCTTCGTCCATGTTCGTGACCGGAAGCAGCCCGGTCGGGTTGGCGCCCTGGATATGCGATCCGGTGACGACGATGTCGCCCGGATTCTCACGGGGCGATGCGGGGGCAGCCTGAACGTCCTCTGCGTTTGCCGAAGCATCGGAAGAAGAACTAGCTTGAGCGAAGGCCGGAGAGGACAAGAGCAGCGCGATTGCCGTACCCGTCATCAAATATCCGACAGAATTTTTCATCCCCCTCTACCCCTTTTTATTTATATATGAATTTTCATTACCTCGCACGACGTCATTCCCTCAAGGCGAACTGAGAGATTCGATTTATCGGCGGGTTTTTATCTGATCTTGTCTTGCCTATTCGCGGATCAAGCTATCAGACGAAGGAAGGTGCTAAACCCAAATCGGTTCGACAGGGTATATATTCAGGTTATGCTTCGCCTTCGAAGCGCGGCAGGGACGGGAAAGGCAGCACGCGCCGGCCGCAATTGCTCCATGCCCTCTCGAAGGGCGGGGGGTGGCGTCCTATTTGCGGTAGCGGGCCGTAAAATCGGTCCGGAAGGCGGCGAAGCGTCCGGCCGCGATCGCATCGCGCATCGCCTGCATCAGCGCCTGATAGAAATGCAGATTATGCTGCGTCATCAGCATCGCGCCGAGCATCTCGCCCGCACGGACGAGATGATGGAGATAGGCGCGCGACCAGGTCGTGCAGACCGGGCAGCCGCACGACGCATCGAGCGACCCCAGGTCCTCCGCATGCTTCGCGTTGCGGATATTGACCGGTCCATCCCAAGTGAAGGCCTGCCCGTTGCGGCCCGATCGCGTCGGCAGCACGCAGTCGAACATGTCGACCCCGCGCGCGACCGCGCCGACCAGATCGTCGGGCTTGCCGACCCCCATCAGATAGCGCGGCCGGTCGGCGGGGAGCTGGGCGGGCGCGAAGTCGAGCACGCCGAACATCGCCGCCTGCCCCTCGCCCACCGCAAGGCCGCCGATCGCATAGCCGTCGAAGCCGATTTCGATCAGCGCCTCGGCCGAACGCTTGCGCAGCCTTTCGTCGAGCGAGCCCTGCTGGATGCCGAACAGCGCGGCGCGCGCGGCGTGCGCCTCGCCCGCGTCGAACCCCGCGCGGCTGCGCGCCGCCCAGCGCATCGAGCGCTCCATGCTCGCCTCGGCGCGTTTCGCGTCGACCCCGGCGGGGGGGCATTCGTCGAATGCCATGACGATATCGCTGCCGAGCAGGCGCTGGATCTCCATCGAGCGTTCGGGGGTCAGCAGGTGGCGCGACCCGTCGAGATGGCTCTTGAAGGCGACGCCCTCCTCGCTCTGCTTGGTCAGCGCCGACAGGCTCATCACCTGATAGCCGCCGCTGTCGGTCAGGATCGGCCGGTCCCAGCCCATGAAATCGTGCAGCCCGCCGAGCCGCGCCATGCGCTCGGCCCCCGGGCGCAGCATCAGGTGATAGGTGTTGCCGAGGATGATGTCGGCACCGCTCGCGCGCACTTCGGCCGGGCGCATCGCCTTCACCGTCGCCGCGGTGCCGACCGGCATGAAGGCGGGGGTGCGGATTTCGCCGCGCGCCATGCGGATCACGCCCGTCCGCGCGGGCCCGTCGGTCGCGGCGACGGTGAAGGCGAATCTGTCGGTCATCGCGCGCGCCTATGGCGGGGGCGCCACCGAAAGTCGAGGGCGGCGGCGCCGGAGGCGCCTCAGGCAGCCTTCCAGTCGTTCGTCGTCGTGAAGGCGGGCAAGGTCATCGCCGATTCGATCTGCTGGTTCGCCGCCGCGATCAGATAGGGCGAAACGCGGTGGCGGGTACACAGCCCGCCGTTGCCGTCGCTGACGAGCGAATGCTCGAACTCGATGCCCTGCTGATGCTTCGTCGAGCGCCGCACGGTGGCGGTCACCAGCTGTCCCTCGCCGAAGTCGATCACGAACTGCGTGCCCACCGGCACGTCGAGCAGTCCTTCGATGAAGGCGCCGGTCGCCGACAGGTTGCGGATGACGACGGCATAACGATGATTGCCGTGGACCGCGCCGACCTTGCGGAACATCTGGAAACGGTCGTTGCGCTGCTTCGCCGGCCCCGACGGCTTGATCGTCCACGACCCCGCCTCGGCATGCTCGACCAGTTCGCCGTCGGCCACCGGCTTGCTGTAAACATAGCCTTGGACGTGGCTGACCCCCAGCTTGCGGATCAGGTCGAGCTGGTCGAGCGATTCGATGCCCTCCGCCGTCGTTTCCATGTCGAGCGCCTCGGCAAGTGCGACGATCGCCGCAATGATCGCCGCATTCCGAGACCCCTTCTCCGTCGCGCCGCGCACGAAGCTCTGGTCGATCTTGATCTTGTCGAACGGCGCCGACTGCAAATAGCCGAGCGAGGAATAGCCGGTGCCGAAATCGTCGAGCGCGAGCCGCACGCCGAGCCCCTTCAGCGCCTTGAACATCCGCGCAGTCTCGGCCGAATCGCCCAGGAATACGCTCTCGGTGATCTCGAGCTCGAGCCGGTCAGGCGACAGCCCCGTGGCCGCGAGGGCGTTGGCGACGATCTTGGGCAAATTCTCGTTCGCGAACTGGATCGGCGAGACGTTGACCGCGACGCGCAGCCCGCCCGGCCAGCGCGCGGCGTCCTCGCACGCCTTGCGCAGCACCCACTCGCCGAGCGGCCAGATCAGATTCGCCTCCTCGGCGATCGGGATGAACATCGAGGGGGAGATGATTCCGCGCTCGGGATGCAACCAGCGCACCAGCGCCTCGACCCCGGTCACCATGTTCGACTGCGAATGGACGACCGGCTGATAGCTGAGTTCCATCTGCCCGCGCGCCAGTGCATCGCGCAGATCCTCCTCCAGCGCGCGGCGATCCTCGGCCGCCTGATGGAGGTCGCTCGAATAGAAGCGGAAGCGCCCGCGCCCGCCCCCCTTCGCGGCATAGAGCGCGAGGTCGGCGTTGCGCACAAGGTCTTCGCTGGTCATGCCGTCGAAGGGTGCGATCGCAACCCCGACCGAGGTGCCGATGATGCAGCGGCTGCCCTCGACCGAATAGGGTTGCGACAGGTTGGCGATGATTTCGGCGGCAAGGTCGCCCAGTTTGCCGCGGTCGTCCTGATCGGGCAGGATGATCTGGAATTCGTCGCCGCCCAGGCGGCTGACCATCTCCTTGTCGCCGACGATCTTGAGCAGCCGTTCGGCGACCTGCTTGAGCAGCGCGTCGCCCGCCGGATGGCCGAGCGTGTCGTTGACCTGCTTGAAGCGGTCGAGGTCGAGCAGCATGATCGCGCAACTCCGCTGCTGCTGCGTGAAGGCGGCGAGCGTCGATTCGAGCTTCTTCGAGATGTGGAAGCGATTCGCGAGTCCGGTCAGCGAATCGTATAGGGCGAGACGCGAGGCATCCTCGGCCGAGCGGCGCTGCGCGGTGACGTCGGTGCCGCTGCCGCGATAGCCGGTGAACTGGCCCGCGGCGTCGAAGTGCGGGCGCCCCGAAACCGACCACCAGCGCTCTTCGCCATCGATCGCCGCACGCAGCGGCAGCTCGTCGAACTTCGATTGCCGGGTCAGCAGGAAAGGCAGCGTGCGCTGCCGCTCGCCATGGCTGTCGGCGGGGTGGAACAGGTCGGTGAGCGGCGTGCCGAGCAGGTCGGCGGCCCGCTTGTCCATGACTTCGGCGACGGCTTCGCTGATATAGGTCAGCGCGCCGCCGGCATCGGTCGACCAGAACCAGCCGCGACCGCTGTCCTCGTAATTGCGGAGCAGCAGCACCGCCTCGCGCGTATGCAGGCCGGGCAGCGGCGTCTCTGCGCGCTGTCCACCGAGCCGCGAACCGAGCTTGCCCAGAAAGCCGCGCTGCTCCGCAGCGCCCGCGTCCGCCGGATCGTCGGCACGCATGCGCGCGGACGATTGGGTCCCCCGATTCGTACTGATCCCCGCCATCAGACCGCTATGCCAATCAGGCCTTGCGATACGGTAAATGTCGCCACGCCGGACGAACCCGCGCAACGGCCCGCTCAGAAGCGCGGCATTACCGCCCCACGCCGGACGGTTCGGGCGATACGACGCCGTTCGCCGCCGCATAACGGCGCCAATATTCCGCCAGCCTTGCAGCCAGCGACGGCTTTGCGGCGGCGATATCCCGCGTTTCGCCGGGATCGGCGGCGAGGTCGAAGAGTCGCCACGCCGCCTGCGGCGAAGCCGGCCGACTCAGCTTCCAGTCGCCCTGGCGCATGGCGCGACTGCCATGCAACTCCCATCCGAACCGCTCCTCCTCCCGATGGACGCGCGGCTGGCGTCCGCGGGCATGAGCGAGGATGGATCGACCGGAATAGGAATCGGGCGCCTTCACGCCCGCCAACGCGAGCAGCGAGACGGGAAGATCGCGGATCGTCATCAGCGCCGCGCTGCGTTCGCCTCTGCGGATGCCGAGAGCCGGGCCGGCGACAATGGCGGGCACCTTGATACCGCCTTCGGCAACCGAGCCCTTCGACCCGCCATAGGGCGCCGCGCTCACTGCGGCCCAATCGGGCCCATAGGAAATATAGGACCCGGCGCGCCCCATATTGGCGAGGCTATTGTCGAAGGTTCGTGCGACCCACGGTGCATTACGCGGAAAGCGGTCGGGTTGGACGCCCTCCGCGCCATTGTCGGACAGGAACAGGATCAGCGTGTTCGCCAGATCGCCGCCGTCGGCCAGATGTCGGATCACGCGGCCAATTTCATCGTCCATCTGCTCGACCATCGCCGAATAGATTTCCATCCGCTTCGCTTCGACCGCACGGTCGGCCGGGGACATGTCCTGCCATGCGCGCGAAAAGTGCGCGGGCGCGGCCTGACCCGCATGCAGGATTCCCAATTGCATCATCCGCGCGAGGCGCTGGCGCCATATCGCTTCGTGGCCGGCATCGTAGCGGCCCTGCGCGCGCCGCCGATAGGCGTCCGGCGCCTGAAGCGGCCAGTGTGGCGCGGTATAGGCGAGATAGGCGAAGAAGGGCTTCCGCTCGCGCCGGCTCTCGTCGATCGCCGACAGGATATAATCGGTGTAGAAGCGGGTGGAGAAGAAGTCGGACGGCAGCCGTTCGACCATCCGGCCGTTTTCGCGGTAATGGGCGACGGGCTCACTGGCGAAGGTTCCCAGCTGGTCGGGAAAATGGCTGCCCGCCCCTTCGAGCAGGGCGAACGACCTGTCGAACCCGTTCGCGGCCGGGCTGTGCTCCTCTCCCGCGCCAAGGTGCCATTTGCCGGCCATCGCCGTCAGATACCCCGCGCGGCGGAGCAGCGCGGCGACCGAAACCGACCGCGCGTTGAGATAGGTCTCATAGCCCGGACGCCCGATCTGGTTGGGCGCGATCCGTTCCTCCATGCTGCCGAAGCCGACGCGATGATGGTCCTGCCCCGTCAGCAACATCGCGCGCGTCGGCGAGCAGCTCGGGCTGGCATAGAAATTGTCGAGCGCCAGCCCCTGCCCGGCAAGCCAGCTCAAATTGGGTGTCGGTATCTCTCCGCCATAGGGCGCGATGTCGGAATAGCCGAGATCGTCGGCAAGGATCAGCAGGATGTTGGGACGCTTTTCCGCCGCCTCTCCGGCAGCGGCAGCAGGCGCCGACAGTCCCAGAAAGACCGCCAGCATCAGCCAGCCCGCTCGGCGTGCCCCGTTTCTCTTCCGACCCCGCCGCGCCGCCATGTCAGAAGGACAGGCTGGCGCGCACGCCATAGGTGCGGGGCGCCGCATAGCGGGCCGCCAATCCATTGCCGAGATTCGTTCCCATGCTTTCGATCGCCTTGAGGACCTTGCTGTTGGTGAGATTGTTGACGAAGCCGGTGATCGACCATGCCCCGCCGGGCGCTCCATAGGTCAGCAACACATCGAGCTTCGCATAAGGCGCGCGGCGATAATGCGAGGCCGTATATTGCTGAAGATACATGGCCCCTTGGTAAGACAGGCGCGCGGTCGAGGTGATCGTCCCGCCATTGGCGAGGTCGAGCTTGTGATCGAAGCCGCCCGTCGCCGTGAAGCGCGCCGCGTTCGGCATCCGTGCTCCGCTGAGGTCCACCGTCTGCGGCGTCAGGCTGGTGGCGAGATAGGGGTCATAGGGCGCGTCGGCATAATCCTCAAACGTCGCGTCCAGATAGGCAGCGCTGCCGCTGAGCCTGAATTGCGGCGTGATCCGCGCCTGCCATTCGAGTTCCAGCCCCTTCACCTGCGCGCGCGCGGCGTTGACGATGATGAAGCCGACGAGATCGGGCATGAGCTGGCTGACCTGAAGCCCCGAATAATCATAATAGAAGGCCGAAAGGTTGAGCTGGAGGCGGCGATCGAGCCATTCGGTCTTGGCGCCCACCTCATAGGCGGTGATCGTTTCGGCACCATAGGGCTTGTCGACCGCGGTGAAGGAAATGCCGCCGGGCTTGAAGCCCGTCGAAACCGAGCCGTAGACCATGGCGTCGGGGGCGACCTTCCAGTCGAGGCCCAGCTTCCACGTGACCTTTTCGAAGGTCGCCCGGTTACTGTCGTTGGTCAGCGCGGCCGCGGGGATGGCGAAATTATTATAGTTGGTCCGCCGCGCGAACTTGCGGTCGCGATTCCACCGCAGGCCACCGGTGATATTCAGCGCGTCGGTCAGCGGATAGGTCATCTGCCCAAACAGGGCGAGCGAGGCATTGTCGATCCTTTGTCCGACGACGATCGGGCCCGAGAATTCGGGCGGCAGCGTTACCCCCGGGCCGACCAGATTTTCCAGCGGCGGATAATGGATGTTGAGGATCTGCAATCCGCCGAAATTATCGCTGAGCGGCCCGCCGGTCGGCCGGTTCTCCTCGTCGAAATAATAGGCGCCCGCGACCCAATAGAGCCGCGACCCCGACGGCGACGCCAGCCGGACCTCGAGCGTCCTTTCGCGGGTCTTGCCCCGGAAATATTTCGTCCCGGCCGCGACGTTGGTGTAGTCGCTGTCGTAATGCTGGAAGATCGAATCCTCGATGATCGCGCCCAGAACGGTCAGATTGGCCGGCCCCGCATCCCAGTTCAGTTCCGCCGACACGGTCTTCTGCGTATTGCGGATACGGCTGGGGAAATCATAGGCAACTTCCCAGGGGTCGTTGCTGATCGGGATCAGGCCGTTCCGCTGGTAATAGCCGAGGTCGTAATTGCCCGCCTTGGGAATCCGGCCGAAACCCGTACCCGGAACCATCACATAGTCGGGATTCCGATCCCCCGCGCCTGGATTGGGCGCGCCGTCGGGCAACACGGCCGCATCGGCGATCAGCTTGCTCGCGCTGCCGACGCCGCCGCGCTTGAAATAATTGCCGCGCAGCAACAGTGACAGGCGGTCGCTCGGCTCGATCAGCAGTTGCAGCCGCATCGACAGATCATCTGCGTCGTCGAGATTCGGCAGGTTGTTGCCCGCCACATTGCGGGCATAGCCGTCGTGCTGGTCGCGAAAGATGCTGGCTCGCATCGCCATGACGTCGGTCAGGATCGGGACGTTGACGGCGAGGCCGCCGACAAAGGCGTCGTAATTGCCATAGGACAGCGTCGCCTCGCCGCCGAATTCGTTCATCCGCGGCCGCTTGCCGATGATGTTGACCGTGCCGCCGGTCGCATTGCGTCCGTAAAGCGTGCCCTGCGGGCCGCGCAGTACCTCGACGCGCTCGATGTCGAAAAAGGAGGCGTTGACCCCCTGCGGCCGCGCATAATAGATGCCGTCCTGATGAAAGGCGACGCCCGCCTCGCCGTTGAGCGTCACATTCTGGGCGCCGATGCCGCGTAGCGTGACGCGCGTGGCGTTCGGCGTGCTGACGTCGCCCGCGATATCGAGATTGGGAACGCGGTCGTTGAGACCGGCCATGCCGCTGATGCCGGAGCGCGTGACGTCATCGCCCGTCAGCACCGACACCGCGATCGGAGTATCCTGCAAATTGGTCGCGCGCTTTTCGGCCGTGACGACGATTTCATCCATGCCCGGCGCCGGATCGGCCGTCTGGCCAGCGGCATTTCCCGCCACCGCAAGACAGGACAGGGGCAGCAGAATTCCCCCCAACGACGACGCCCTTACAGCCATCACAGCCTCCCCTATTCCATTTTTATATGCGTATCGGAATTGCTGGGTGGCAGACCGGATTATATCATAATAATAAAAAAACGCGTCCTCGCTATTCCTCATTTGCATAATGATGGCGGCGCTATCCGGCTTCTCGCTGGATGCGGATGCGCCGGGACGGCTTTCGCCTTATCCAGCCGGCAGCAGCAGGCTGGAGTCGCCATAGCTGTAGAAACGATAGCCTTCCGCAATGGCATGGTCGTAGGCCGCGCGCATCGCGTCGAGCCCCATCAGGGCGCTGACCAGCATGAACAGCGTCGAGCGCGGCAGGTGGAAATTGGTCATCAGCCCGTCGATCGCCCGAAAGCGATAGCCGGGCGTGATGAAGATCGAGGTGTCGCCGGTGAACGGCTCGATCGTCCCGTCGGCGCGCGCCGCGCTTTCGAGCAGGCGCAGGCTGGTGGTGCCGACCGCGATCACCCGGCCGCCAGCGGCGCGCACCGCGTTGAGTCGCGCCGCGGCGTCGGCGTCGATGCATCCCCATTCGGCGTGCATGACATGGTCCGCCGTGTCGTCGGCCTTCACCGGCAGGAAGGTGCCCGCGCCGACGTGCAGGGTCAGCGTCTCGCTGGCGATCCCCGCCTCGCCGAGCGCGGCGAGCAGCGCCGGGGTGAAATGCAGCGCCGCCGTCGGTGCCGCGACCGCGCCGTCGGTCCGGGCGAACATCGTCTGATAATCGGCGCGGTCGGCCTCGTCGGTCGCGCGCTTGCCCGCGATATAGGGCGGCAGCGGCATCGTCCCGGCGCGGTCGAGCAGCAGTTCGACCGGCTCGTCCCCCTGAAAGGCAAGGACGAAGCTGCCGTCGGGCAGGCGCTGCTCGGCGACGGCGATCACGCCCGCGCCGAAATCGACCGTTTCCCCGACATGCAGCCGCTTCGCGTTGCGCACGAAGGCTTGCCAGCGGCGCAGGTCGACGCGTTTGTGCAGCGTCGCGCCGATCTTCGCCCCGGCGGCGCCATCTCTGTCACGGCCGCCGCGCACGCCTTCGAGCCGGGCGGGGATGACGCGCGTGTCGTTGAAGACGAGGCAGTCGCCGCGGCGCAGCCACGCCGGCAGGTCGCGCACCCCCGCGTCATGCAACCCCCTGCCCGCGACGACCAGCATGCGCGCCGCATCGCGCGGACGCGCCGGACGCAGCGCGATGCGATCGGGCGGCAGTTCGAAATCGAAGGCATCTACGCGCATCGGCTAAAGGCCGACAGCTTCGGAAGGATTCCCCTGTCCGTTCGTGTCGAGCGAACGGAATAAACCGGAGTCATCCTTCAAGGAAGCAGCTCAGCGCCCGATCGGCGCGTTGAGCTGGTCGGGCGTGATCTCCGCCGCGGGGGCAGAGGCGGGTGCCGGATCGGTCAGCATCGAGGCGGGCGGCATCGGCCGGTTGTCGGCGGCGACCGACGCCTGCACCATGCGCGACATCACCGCGGGCGGCTCGCCCTTGTGGATCGCGTCGACATATTGCATCCCCGACACGACGCGGCCAAAGACCGTATAGTGGCGGTCGAGCGCGAAGCGCGGCTGGAGCATGATGAAGAACTGGCTGTTCGCGCTGTCCTCGCTCTCGGCGCGCGCCATCGACACGGTGCCGCGCAGATGCGGCATCGGATTGAATTCGGCCTTCAGGTCGGGAAGCTGCGAGCCGCCCTGCCCGGTCGCGGTCGGATCGCCCGTCTGCGCCATGAAGCCGTCGATCACGCGGTGGAATTTCACCCCGTCGTAAAACCCCGCGCGCGCCAGTTGCTTGACGCGCTCGACATGCTGCGGGGCAAGGTTGGGATACAGCTGGATCACCACCCTGCCGCCGGTCGAAAGGTCGAGGTTCAGCATATATTCGGGGTTGCCGATATATTGATCGGGGGTCATCGCCGGTGCGGCCGGCGCTTCCGCCGCCGGGGCCGCATCGCCCTGCGCGGGTGCGGGAGCGGGGGCCGGCGTCGGAGCGGGCGCGGGGTCGATGGGCGGAACGGTTTCGCTTTCGGTCGGCGCGGGGGCCGGGGTTCCGTCGGGCGACGGCGCGGGCGGCGCCTCCTGCGCGACAGCCGACACCGCGAGACCGAGCGCCATGGCCGACAGGATCAGGGGGCGGAATGTGATGGTCATGCTGGATCGGCCTCTATCGTGGAATATCTGTGCGCCCCGCTTGCGCGCGACCTAGCGGGTAAAAGCTGAACGCTCAATGAGGAAGCGTTGCGTCATCCCTCACCCTGGCGCAGGCCGCGCTCGGCGATGCGCGCGACGACCGCATCGCGCACCGCGGGGGTGACGAACTTGTGGATCGCGCCGCCGAAGATCGCGATCTCCTTGACCAGCCGCGACGCGATCGGCTGCAGGCTGACATCGGCCATCAGGAAGACGGTCTCGACACGGTTGTTGAGCTGCTGGTTCATCCCCGCCATCTGATATTCATATTCGAAGTCGGCGACCGCGCGCAGCCCGCGGACGATGACGCTCGCGCCCTCGCGCTCGGCGAAGTCCATCAGCAGCGAGTTGAAGCCGACGACACGAATGTCGCCGCCCAGCGCCGCGACCTCGCCCCGGACCATCTCGATCCGCTCCTCGTCGTCGAACAGCGGCGATTTGGCGATGTTGGTGGTCACGCCGACGACCAGCCGGTCGACCAGCTTCGCCCCGCGCCGGATGATGTCCATATGCCCGAGGGTGATCGGGTCGAAGGTTCCGGGATAGACCCCAATCCGCATCAACGGTCCCTTTCCACAATATAGTGCGCGATTTCACGCAGCAGCCTGGCCTCGTCGCCGAAGCCCGCCAGATGGGCGGTCGCCTGATCGACGAGCAGGCTGGCCTGCGCCCGGGCGCGGTCGATTCCCATCAGGGTCACGAAGGTCTGCTTGCCCGCCGCCGCGTCCTTGTTCAGCGCCTTGCCCGCCAGTGCCTCGTCGCCCTCGACGTCCAATATGTCGTCGGCGATCTGGAAGGCGAGCCCGATGTCGCGCGCATAGGCGCGCAACGGTTTGCGCCCCTCGGGCGGAACGCGCGCGAGGATCGCGCCCGCCTCGACCGAAAAGCCGATCAGCGCGCCGGTCTTGAGCTGTTGCAGCCGCGTCACCGTCGGCAGGTCGAAGCTGATCGTCTCCGCCGCCAGGTCCATCATCTGCCCGCCCGCCATGCCCGCGGGGCCCGCCGCCAGCGCGAGTTCGCGCACCAGTTCGCTGCGCACGAAGGGGTCGGCATGCGTCGCCGGATCGACGAGCCATTCGAAGGCGAGCGCGTGCAGCGAATCGCCCGCGAGCACCGCCGTCGCCTCGTCATAGGCGCGGTGGACCGTCGGCTTCCCGCGCCGCACGTCATCATCGTCCATGCACGGCAGATCGTCGTGGATCAGCGAATAGACGTGCATCGCCTCGACCGCCGCGCCGACGCGCAACGACAGCGCGCGATCGACATGGAACAGGTCGCCCGCGGCACGGACGAGCAAGGGGCGCAGCCGCTTGCCGCCGCCCGTCGCGGCATGGCGCATCGCGCGATAGAGCCGCTCGCGCGGATCGGAGGGAATGGCCAGACGCCGGTCGAACAGGGCGTCGATCCCCGCCGCGACCTCTGCCTGCGCGGCGTGCAACAGCGACGCCTCTACCACGGTTTCGCCATCGGCGCGCGCGGCCATGGATCAGCTCTCGCCGAAGGGCGTGGTTCCCGCCGGCCGGCCGTCGGCACCGAAGCCGACCTGTTCGATCCGCGCCTGCGCGGCGGCAAGGCGCGCCTCGCAATGCGCGCGCAGCGCATGCCCGCGCTCGTAGAGCGCCACCGATTCCTCGAGGCTGACGTCACCGCTCTCGAGCCGCCGCACGATCGTTTCGAGCTCGCCCATCGCGGCCTCGAACGACAGCGACGCGATCTCGGGGGCCGGGGCCGGCGCGGCAGCGGGGTCGGGCGTGTCGGTCATCCCCCTGCTTTGGCGGCTCGCCCCCATGCGGTCAAGCTTGACGTCGCCCGGCACCGCGATAGGGTCGGGCCGCATGTTCGTCGGCCATTTCGCCCCGGCGCTGATCGTCGCCGCCCGCCCGCGCGCCGCCGGGCTCGGAACGCTGTTCGTCGCGGCGCAGCTTGTCGACATCGGCTTCGCGGCGCTGCTGATCCCGGGGGTGGAGGCGATGCGGATCGCGCCCGGCATCACCGCGATGAACCCGATGGACCTTTACCACATGCCCTATACGCATAGCCTGCTCGGCGCGGGATTGTGGGGATTGCTGTTCGGCCTGATCGTCTGGGCCGCGACGCGGCGGCGCGAGGCGGCGATCGGCGCCGCGATCGTCGTCGTGTCGCACTGGTTCATCGACCTGCTCGTCCACATCCCCGATCTCACGCTGTTCGGCGCGCCTCCGAAGATCGGGCTTGGCCTGTGGAACCATCCGCTGGTCGCGATGCCGCTGGAGGTCGCGCTGGTCGGCGGCGCTCTCGCTTATTACGCCAGCCGCACGCGCGACCCGGCCGGAAACGGCCGCCTGTGGGCGCTCGCCGCGCTGCTTGCGCTGGTCCAGGCCATCAACTGGTTCGGGCCGCAGGAAAGCGCCTATTCGCTCGCGATCCCCGCGACGATGCTCTTCGCCTACGCGCTGCTGTCGCTCGCCGCCTGGTGGGCGGGACGGACCCGCGCGCCGCTTTCCCATAGCTGAGGCGGCATCTTGTGAGCGGTGCCGGCGATATTGGGGTCTGTTCCTATCGCGCCGGCCCGGCTAAAGGCGCGCCATGACCCAGTCCGCCGTAGCCCCCTCGCCCGCTATCACCCCCGAAATCGTCGCCGAGCACGGCCTGTCGCCGGAGGAATATCAGCGTGTCCTGAACGCCCTCGGCCGCGAGCCGAATCTCGTCGAGCTCGGCATCTTCTCGGTCATGTGGTCCGAGCATTGCAGCTACAAGAGCTCGCGCATCCACCTGAAGAAGCTGCCGACCGAAGCGCCATGGGTGATCTGCGGTCCCGGCGAGAATGCGGGCGTGATCGACATCGGCGAAGGGCCGGGCGGCAAAAAGCTCGCCGCCATCTTCAAGATGGAGAGCCACAACCACCCGTCGTATATCGAACCCTATCAGGGCGCGGCGACCGGGGTCGGCGGCATCCTGCGCGACGTCTTCACGATGGGCGCGCGGCCGGTCGCGAACCTCAACGCGCTGCGCTTCGGCCGTCCCGACCATCCGAAGATGAAGCATCTAATATCGGGCGTCGTCCGCGGTATCGGCGGATACGGCAATTGCGTCGGCGTCCCCACGGTCGGTGGCGAGGTCAATTTCCACAAGGCCTATGACGGCAATATCCTGGTCAACGCGATGACCGTCGGCGTCGCCGAGCAGGACAAGATCTTCTATTCGGCCGCAAGCGGCGTCGGCAATCCGATCGTCTATGTCGGGTCGAAGACGGGCCGCGACGGCATCCACGGCGCGACGATGGCATCGGCGGACTTCGGCGAGGATGCCGAGGAGAAGCGCCCGACCGTTCAGGTCGGCGATCCGTTCACCGAGAAGCTGCTGATCGAGGCGTGCCTCGAACTGATGGCGTCGGACGCGATCGTCGCGATCCAGGACATGGGCGCCGCGGGGCTGACCAGTTCGTCGGTCGAGATGGCGTCGAAGGGCGGGGTCGGCCTCCACCTCAGGATGGACGACGTGCCGCAGCGCGAAGCCGGCATGACAGCCTATGAGATGATGCTGTCCGAAAGCCAGGAACGCATGCTGATGGTGCTGAAGCCCGGCAAGGAAGCCTTCGCGGAGGCGATCTTCCGTAAGTGGGAACTCGACTTCGCCGTGATCGGCACCGTCACCGACACCGGCCGCATGGTGCTGGAGCATCATGGCGAGATCGTCTGCGACATCCCGCTCGCGCCGCTCGCCGACGACGCGCCGCTCTATGACCGGCCGCACGTGCCGACGCCGAAGCAGGCCGAGCTTGCGGATGTCCCCGAAACGCAGGACGTCGCGGCGGACCTCAGGACGCTGATGGGCAGTCCCGACATCGCGTCGCGCCGCTGGATCTGGGAGCAGTATGACAGCCAGGTCGGCGCCGATACGGTGCAGACCGGCGGCGACGCGGCGCTCGTCCGCATCCACGGCACGAACCGCGCGCTCGCGATGACCACCGATTGCACCCCGCGCTATTGCCATGCCGACCCGGTCGAGGGCGGCAAGCAGGCGGTGGCCGAGACGTGGCGCAACATCACCGCGGTCGGCGCGACGCCGCGCGCGATCACCAACTGCCTGAACTTCGCCAATCCGCAACGGCCCGAGATCATGGGCCAGATCACCGGCTGTCTCGACGGCATGGCGCAGGCGTGCCGCGCGCTCGACTATCCGATCGTGTCGGGCAACGTCAGCCTCTACAATGAATCGAAGGCGACCGGTGGCGGCAGCGCGATCCTGCCTACCCCCGCGATCGGCGGCGTCGGCGTCATCGACGACCTGAGCAAGGCCGTCGGCATCGGCTTCAAGCGCACCGGCGACATCGTCCTCGCGGTCGGCGAGCGGATGGGCCATCTGGGCCAGTCGATCTGGCTGCGCGAGATTCACGGCCGCGAGGAAGGCCCGCCGCCGCCGGTGGACCTGAAGGCGGAAAAGCGCACCGGTGACTTCATCCGCCATGCGATCAACCAGGGCTGGATCACGGCCTGCCACGACGTGTCGGATGGCGGCGTCGCCGTCGCGCTCGCCGAAATGGCGCTCCGGTCGGATATCGGCGTTCTGGTGAGCGAGGAACAGCCCTTCGGCATCGCCGAAAGCTTCTTCGGCGAGGATCAGGGGCTCTACATCGTCACCGTCTGCGACACGTGCCTCGCCGACTTCCTCGACGCGGCGAACCGCGCCGACGTACCGGTCGACCCGCTCGGCCGCACGATCAGGGACCGCATCGTGTTCGAGCTTCCGGAGAGCGACCACCAGGTCACGCTCGCGGAACTGCGCGAAGCGCACGAGGGCTTCTTCCCGAAGCTGATGGAAGGGTGAGCATCCACGTCGGCATCGGCGGATGGACCTATGAGCCGTGGCGCGGCACCTTCTACCCGCCCGGCCATCCGCAGAAGCGCGAACTCGAATATGCCGGCCGGCATCTGACCGGGCTGGAGATCAACGGCACCTATTACGGCAGCCAGAAGCCCGAAAGCTTCGCCAACTGGGCGGCGGCGGTGCCCGACGGCTTCCGCTTCAGCGTCAAGGCGTCGCGCTTCGCGACCAATCGCAAGCTGCTCGCCGACGGCGCGGCGTCGGTGGAGAAATTCCTGACGCAGGGGCTGACCCGGCTCGGCGACCGGCTCGGTCCGATCCTCTGGCAGTTCATGGCGACGAAAAAGTTCGACCGCGACGATTTCGCACGCTTCCTCGATCTGCTGCCCGCGACGCAGGACGGTCTGCCGCTGCGCCATGCGCTCGAGGTGCGGCACGAAAGCTTCCGCGATCCGGCGTTCGTCGACCTTGCACGCGAACGGAACATGGCGATCGTCTTCGCCGACAGCGAAGAATTTCCCTGCATCGACGAGGATACGGCCGATTTCACCTATGCCCGCCTGCAGCGAACGGTGGAGAGCGAACCTGCCGGCTATGACGAGGCGGCGCTCGACGGCTGGGCCGACCGCGCGCGCGACTGGGCGAAGGGCGGGCGCGACGTCTACCTCTTCTTCATCGCCGGCGCGAAAGTCCGCAACCCCGCGGCAGCGCAGGCGCTGATCGCGCGGCTGGAGAGCTGACGCTCGTTTACCATCTACGGCTGGATCGTCATCGACTTTGGATGAATCAATATAGTGTTCCCGCGCAGGCGGGGAGCCAGAGCGGAAAAGTGCACGTTCGTGTATAACGCTCCGGGTCCCCGCCTGCGCGGGGACGCGTCACTATAACTTTCTCCGGTCCAGTCCTACCGGCGACGGAGTCAGGCCGCCTTCGCCAGTTCCGGCTGCGCGGGTGCCGCGGCGGTTTCGGTCGCCTTCGTCCCCAGCAGGTCATAGGGGTCGATGCCGTCGGCGCGCATCATCGCATGGACCTGCTTGTAGATCGTCGGTTCGACGATCCCCAGCCGCTTGCGCGCCGCCTCGATCGGCTCGGCGAGCAGCGCCTCGATATCCTGATGCGCGATGTGCCGCGCGGCGCGGCCGTTACGCTGGCCTTCGCGCACCGCCGCATAGATGGGATAGCGACGACCGAAGCCCTTGCGGATCTCGCGCGCGCCGGCCCAGGCGATGAACAGCGTGCCCCAACTCGGCGTCTGGCTGTAGGAGAAGGCGAGCACGCACTGTTCGCCCAGCGCGTCGCGGCCATAGCCGGTCAGGATGTGCGACAGGTCGTGCGTGTCGCGCAGCCGGTCGCCGAATACCTCCATCATGTCATCGTAGCGCGGCTTTTTCTCGCGGAATTTCATCGATTCGTCGACGAGGCCCTGCGCGGTCAGCCCCTCGCGCTCCATGAAATCGACATAGACGCGCCCGACGGTTCCCTCGGGCAGGGCCTTCAACCGGTCGTGATCGTCGAGCAGCGTCGGCAGATAGGGGCGCTCGGCCAGAACCTTCGCCCCCACCGCGGTCGCAAAGAACGCTTCGACCGACCGCGTGAAGCGATTGTCGCGCAGCGCGTCGATGATGTGGAACACCTGTTCGGTGTCCTCCTTGTCGGCGATCAGCTTGCGGAAATGGTGCCACGCCTTCAGCGGGCGGAACCCGGTGTCGGCACGGTCGGGATGGCAAAGGGGAAGAGCGGTCATGGCGAATCTCTCATGCTTCGGCTTCGTGGCTCGCAATAGCATTATTGACATACATGTCAATAGGTGTCGCCTGTTCCCGTCACCCCGGATCAAGTCGGCAATTATCCCTTTTCGACAAGGAGCTGTTCCCCGACGAAAGCCGGGGTCCAGATGGCACAGCGCTGCTTCACATGGACCCCGGCTTTCGCCGGGGAACAGCTCCTGACTTGCCTGAAGGACATATATGCCGACCAGGTCCGCAGTGACGAAGAGGCAGGCGCCTTCAAAACCAAAGGGCGTTGCCACCGCGCCGAGAGGGATATGATCCCGAAGCGAATGCCCTATAGCCTTCCGGCGGGACGCAGCGGAGGCGCGAATGGAGAAGCAGGACGGCGCATCGGCGCAGCGGCTGGTCACGCTCGACGCGCTGCGCGGCTTCGCGGTGATGGGCATATTGGCGATGAACATCGTCGCCTTCGCAATGCCCGAGGCGGCCTATATTTCGCCGAAAGCCTATGGCGGGGAGACGCCGGCCGATCTGGCTGGCTGGGCGATCGGCTTCATCCTCTTCGACGGCAAGATGCGCGGGCTGTTCTCGATCCTGTTCGGGGCGAGCATGCTGCTGATCGTCGAGCGCGCAAGGGCGTCGGGACAGGATGCCGCGACGGTGCATTACCGGCGCATGGCGTGGCTCGCGGTGTTCGGGTTCGCCCATTATCTCTTCCTCTGGTGGGGCGACATATTGTTCCTCTATGCGTGCATCGGTTGCATCGCCTTCGCCTTTCGCGACTGGGAGGCGCGGCGGCTGATCCGCTGGGCGGTCGGGCTGTTCGCACTCGGCACGCTGTTGATGACGTTGCTCTTCGGCGCGCAGCTCGTTCTCGCGCAGGCAGCGGACGATTCCGGCGCGTCGGCGGCGATGGCCGCGGCGGGGCGCGACGTGATCGCCGGATATGCGGGGCTTGGCGATGCGGTCGACGCCGAACTGGCGCTCTATCGCGGCGGCTATCTGCCGATCCTCGCCGAGCGGCTCGGCCATGCGGACACGCCGTTGCTGATGGTGCTGATGAGCGCGCTCGAAACGCTGCCGCTGATGATGATCGGCATGGCGCTGCTGCGCAGCGGCTTCCTTGCGGGGCGCTGGGAGTCCGCCGCCTATCGCCGCACGGCGCTCCGCTGGCTACCGCCGGGACTGCTGCTGACGATAGTGCTGGCATGGGTCCAGTGGCGCGGCGGGTTCGATTATCTGCTGTCGCTTAACATCTTCCTCGCTTGGGCGCAGCCCGCACGGCTGATGATGACGATCGGCTATGCCGCGCTGCTGGTCCTGCTGATCCGGCGTCATGCCGCGAGCGGCTGGATCGCCCGCATCGCGGCGGCGGGGCAGGCCGCCTTCTCCAACTACATCGGCACCAGCCTCGTGATGACGAGCCTCTTCTACGGCTATGGCCTCGGGCTGTTCGGCACGGTCGGGCGCCTGCCGCTCTATCTGTTCGTGATCGGCGCCTCGGCGCTGATGCTGCTATGGTCGAAGCCGTGGCTCGCGCGCTTCCGCTACGGGCCGCTCGAATGGCTGTGGCGCAGCCTCGCACGCGGGGCCGTGCAGCCGATGCGGCGGGCGTCCCCGGCTCAGTAGCCGACGGCGCGGCCGAAGCTCGGGCGGCCGCGCTGGACGAGCGGATTGGCCTCGCGCTCCAGCGCCGCCAGCGTTTCCTCGAACAGCGGGCGCAGCGTGACGACGCGCGGCAGATATTCCTCGGGGCTGATCTGCGCCTCGACGCAGTGGCGCGCGAACATCTCTATATCCTCGGCCAGCGTGCCCAGCCGCTCGCCGCCGAACTGACGCGCCTCGCTCTTCAGCGTGTGCGCGGGCATGACGAGCCCGCGCGCGTCGCGGGCGCGCATCGCCTCTTCGATCGCGGCGACCGACTTGATGCCGTCCTCGCGGAAATAGCCCAATATGCGGATGAACGCCGCGCCCAGCTGGGTGCGCGTCGCGCGGAATTCATTCCAATCGACCAGCATCTCGTCCAATGTTCCGTCCCTTGGCATGCAATTCGGCCGGTGGTCCCGAAGCCTGCATGCCAAAAGGCGGTTAATAGGCGGTTACGGCGGCGGACGGCTGGTTCAGCGCGTCACCATCCAGCGTCCCGAACCGGACGCGCCCGGGTCGGCGGCGAGCGTCCACCCCTGTTCGGCGGCGAGCGCGGCGACCTCCCGCTCCGCCTTCGGATCGTCGGCTATCAGCAGCACCTGCGCCTCGGCCCGCATCGCGCGCGCCAGCCGCAGCGCCGGCCAGGGGCAGCGCATCCCGCGCGCGTCGACGACGACGGGCGCCTCAATCGTCATAGGGATTGCGCGTGTTGCGGAAGTTGAGCCGGATCGGCACCCCCTGGAACCCCAGTTCCTTGCGCATGCCGTTGGTCAGGTAGCGCTGGTAGCTGGCGGGCAGGGCGTCGGTGCGGCTGCCGAAGACGACGAAGGTCGGCGGCCGCGTGCGCGCCTGGGTGATGTAGCGCAGCTTGATCCGCCGGCCCCCCGGCGCGGGCGGCGGATTGGCGGTGACCGCACCCTCGAACCAGCGGTTCAGCTTCGCGGTCGACATGCGGCGTGTCCAGATGTCGCGCTGTTCGAAGGCGACACGGACGAGCGTGTCGATCCCCTTGCCCGTCGCGCCGGAGATGCTGAGCAGCGGCACGCCCTTGACTTGCGACAGCCCGTCGTCGAGCGCCGTGCGCACGCCGTTGAACAGCGCCGACGGATTTTTGGCGACGTCCCATTTGTTGAGCGCGACGATCAGCGCGCGCCCTTCCTCCAGCACCCGGTCGGCGATGCGCAGGTCCTGCGCCTCGAGCCCCTTCGTCGCATCGAGCAGCAGCACGACGACCTCGGCGAAATCGACCGCGTGGAGCGCGTCGGCGACCGACAATTTCTCCAGCTTGTCCTGCACCTTCGCGCGCTTGCGCATTCCTGCGGTGTCGAACAACTGGATCGGATGGACTTCGCCGTCCTTTTCCCATTGCCAGTCGACGCGGATCGAATCGCGCGTGATCCCCGCCTCGGGCCCGGTGATCAGCCGGTCCTCGCCGATCATGCGGTTGATCAGCGTCGACTTGCCCGCGTTGGGCCGCCCGACGATCGCGAGCTTGAGCGGGCCGAGCGGCTCCTCGTCATCCTCGCTGGTTTCGGCTTCCTCGGCTTCCATGAACGGTTCGACGATCGGGCGCAGCGCGTCGAACAGGTCGACCAGCCCCTCGCCATGTTCGGCGCTGAGCGCGATCGGGTTTTCGAAGCCGAGCGCATAGGCCTCCATCAGCCCCGCCTCGCCCTGCTTGCCCTCGGCCTTGTTCGCGCAGAGGATGATCGGCGTGTCCTCGCTGCGCAGCCAGCGGGCGATCTCTTCGTCGAGCGGCGTCACGCCGGCGCGCGCATCGATCAGGAACAGCGCGGCATCGGCCTCGCGCACTGCCTTTTCGGTCTGGACGCGCATCCGGCCGGGCAGCGTCGCGGCGTCCTGATCCTCGAACCCCGCGGTATCGACGATGCTGAACGTCAGGCCGAGCAGTTGCCCGTCGCCCTCGCGCCGGTCGCGCGTCACCCCCGGCTGATCGTCGACAAGCGCGAGCCGCTTGCCGACGAGCCGGTTGAACAGGGTCGACTTGCCGACATTGGGCCGGCCGACAATGGCGATCGTTGCGGATCGCGCCATCTGCTTATCCTATCATGCGGGGCCGCGCGGCGCCCCATCCCGTCATCGCCAGGCGGTGATCTGTCCGTCGTCCGCCAGAATATACAAGATATTGTTGGCGACCACCGGCGTCTGCGACAGCGGCGACTTGAACTCGGTCGAGGCGAGCAGCGAGCCGTCGGTAGGCGAATATTCGGCGAGCGTGCCCTCGGTATTGACCGCGATCAGCCTGCCGCCGGCGAGGATCGGTCCGGTCCAGCGGATCGGGTCCTTCTTCTTCTTGTCGGTCTCGACGCGGAAACGCGCAAGCTGCTGAATCCAGCGCACCTTGCCCGAACCGCGCGCGACGCACAGCAGCTTGGCATCGTCGGTCATCGCATAGACCCACTCGCCGACGACATAGGGGGTCGAGATGCCGGCGATCGAGATTTCCCAGGTCCGCTGGCCGGTGACGAGCTCATAGCTCGCCATGCGGCCACCCTGCCCGAGCGCGAAGACGCGGCCGCGATCGATCACCGGATCGGCATCGACGTCGGACAGCGTCGACACCGACAGCGCCATCGAGGTGCGCGCGAGCGCATCCTCCCACAGGTCGCGGCCGTTCTCGTAGCGATAGGCCTGCACCTCGCCCGACGAGAAGCCGGCGACGATCGTGCCCTGCCCCGCCGCGGGAGAGGCGGCGCCGAAGACGCTGCCGGGTTCGAGCGACGCGGTCGCCTGCCACTGCACCGCGCCGTCGGCGGCACTGAGCGCGATGATCTGATTATCCTGGCTGATGACGTAGACGCCGCCGAAGGCGATGGTCGGCGCGCCGCGCAGCGGACCGGCCGGCTTCACCTTCCAGATCACCGACCCGTCGGCGGCGTTGAGCGCCGCGACATCGCCCGACCCGCTGGTCGCATAGACGACCGAGCCGTCGACCGCGGCACCGCCGCCGAACAGCGAATCCTTGTAATCCTTGCCCGTGCTGCCGATCGGCGTGCGCCACAGCGAGGCACCGGTGTCGGCCGCGAAGGCCGAGACGACCGCGTCAGTATCGACGACGAACAGGCGATTGTCGGCGATGACCGGCGACGCGGCGAGGCGCTGCTTCTTGGTGCTGCCGGCGATGCTGGCCTGCCACAGTCGCGCGCGGGTCGCGCCCAGCGCGACATGGCCCATCGCCTTCGAGGCGTTGCCGCCCGACTGCGCCCAGCTTGCGTTGACGACGGGCTCGGGGAGCACCACCGCGATCTCCGCGGTCGCCGGATCGACCTTGATGCTGTTGTCGTTCGACAGGATCGACACCCGCTCGCCGACCGTCGGCGTCTTGGGTCCGCCCTTGTCCTTGAACGCGCCGCAGCCCGACAGGGGCAGCGCCAACAGGGCCGCGCAGAGAATATAATGCCGCTTCTTCAGCATATTATTTGGTTTCCTCAGTCTTTTCGGTTGCCGCCGTCTGCGACCCGGCGGCGTCCTTGCGATCCTTGTCCGCGCTTTCGCCGGCACGGTCGGTGACGGCATCGACGCCCAGCATGCCCGCCATCTGCACCGCGCGCGACTGGAGCGATTTCGGTACGTCGGGCAGCTTGGCGATACGGCCATAGAGTTCGCCCGCCCGATCGTACTGGCCGAGCTGATAATAAGCGATGGCGCTGAGTTCGGCGGCGCTGGCGAACCAGCTCGACGCGGGGTCCTTCGCCTCGACCAGCGGCTTCATGCGGTCGATCACCGCCTGCGGCTTCAGCGTGTCGAATTCGAGCGCGGTCTGGCGAAGCAGCGCGGCGTTGCGCAGCGCCGGGTCGATCTTCTTGTCGCCCGCGACCTTCGCCATCAGCGCGGCAGCGCCCTTGCGGTCGCCGGCCTGCGCCTTGATGTTCGCCTGCTGCATCAGCGCGGCCGAGCGATAGGCGGGACTGCCCTCCGCGACGATCGTCTCGAGATCCTTCGCCGCGGCGTTCGGCTGGCTCGCCGCCGCCTTTTCAAAGGCCGCGACCAGCGCTTCGGCCTGCTCGCCGCGCTGCACCTGCTGCGCGTGGCCCCAATAGAGCCAGCCGCCGAAGGCGACCAATGCCGCGACGATCGCGCCGATGATCCACCAGCCATAGCGCCGCCAAAGCGTGTCGAGCCGGTCCTTGCGGACCGCCTCGTCGACTTCCAGCAAAAAGGCGGCATTGTCCGGGCTCAGGGCCAATCAAACCTCCATCGTCTCGCTACGGGCGCGGGGCGCATGGCCCGCCGGTCGCTTTCCTTAGCGGCGAGGCCCGGAAAGGCCAAGCGATTCACTCACCCGGCCGCGGCGGCGCTCCGCCGGGCTGCGCCGCGCCCATTCGTCCGGCCTCAACCGGCGTAGATCTGTTCGGATGTCGGGAATGAACGGGACCTGACTTGCTCGGCATAGTCCCGGACCGCGCCGTCGATGACGCTCGCCATGTCGCTGTAGCGCTTCACGAAGCGCGGCACGCGCTCGAACATGCCGAGCATGTCGTCGGTGACGAGCACCTGACCGTCGCACTGCGCGGAAGCGCCGATGCCGATCGTCGGGCAGGCGACCTTGTTCGTGATCTCGATCGCGATCGATTCGAGCACGCCCTCGATGACGATCGAGAAGGCGCCGGCCTTCGCCACCGCGACCGCGTCCTCGACGATCGAGCGCGCTTCCTCGTCACTCTTGCCGCGCACGCCATAGCCGCCGAGGATGTTGACCGCCTGCGGCGTCAGGCCGACATGCCCCATCACCGGAATGCCGCGCTGGGTCAGGAATTCGATCGTCGGGGCAAGCACCTTGCCCCCCTCGACCTTCACCGCGGCGGCGCCGGTTTCCTTGAGCAGGCGCGAGGCGTTGGCGAACGCCTGCTCGGGGCCGGCCTCATAGCTGCCGAAGGGCATGTCGACGATCACCGCGGCATGATAGCTGCCCCGCACCACCGCGGCGCCGTGCAGCGCCATCATCTCCATCGTCACCGCGACGGTATGCGGCAGGCCATAGATCACCTGCGCGAGCGAATCGCCGACCAGCAGCATGTCGCAATGCGGATCGAGAAGCTGCGCCTGGCGCACCGTATAGGCGGTGAGCATGACGATCGGCTCGCCCCCCTTGCGCTGGCGGATGCGCGGCACCGTCAGGCGCTTCATCGGCTGCGGCGTCGGGTTGGCGCGACTGGTCGAGGTGTCGAGGGTGAGCGTCTTGGGGAGCGTGGACATGGGACGGGAGCCTAGCGATTTATGTTGCGCTGCGAAAGACAGAGTTTCGTCGGGAGGCAACGCAACTCGAACAGGCGGTATGCCGTCTCCCCTCCCGCTCGCGGGAGGGGCAGCAAGGCTAGAGCATGATGACATGAGTTGGAATCGTCATTGCGAGGAGCGAAGCGACGCGGCAATCCAGAGTATGCGCAATCCGCCCTGGATTGCTTCGCTTCGCTCGCAATGACGAGTGGGTCAATCCAATGTGGAAGCTTGCGAACTCGTTTGCCAGCCGCAGCGGGGCGGGCCTTCGCGACGGCGCCGACCCACCCCCGCCCCCTCCCGCAAGCGGGAAGGGAGACAGACAGTCGCACGCCGTCCCCCGTCCGTTGCCGCTCCTCAGGCCCCCGCTTCGGTCAGCGCGGCCAGTTGTTCGCCGGTCAGCCGCAGCGCCATGCTGTCCATGATGTCATCGAGCTGCGCGACCGTAGTCGCGCTGGCGATCGGTGCGGTGACGCCCGGCTGCGCCGCCACCCAGGCGAGCGCGACCTGCGCCAGGCTGGCGCCCGTTTCGGCGGCGATGCGATCCATGACCGCGAGTACCGCGGGCCCCTTGCCCGCCATATAGGCCTTGGCCTTGTAGCCGCGCGGGCTCTGGCCGAGATCGTCGGCGCTGCGATATTTCCCCGACAGATAGCCGGCGGCGAGGCTGTAATAGGGAATGACGCCGAGCCCCTCGGCGATGCAGAGCCGCTGGAGCGCACCTTCATATTGCGCGCGGTCGAGCAGATTGAGCTCGGGCTGCATCGCGGTGAAGCGCGGCAGCCCCTTCGCATCGGCGACGCGCAGCGCCTCGCCCAGCCGTTCGGCCGAATAGTTGGACGCGCCGATCGCGCGCACGATCCCCGCGTCGCGCAATTCGCCGAACGCGCCCAGCACCTCGTCGAGCGGCACGTCGGGATCGTCCTGGTGCGCGAAATAGAGATCGATCGCGTCGACCCCCAGCCGGTCGCGCGAGCTCTGCGCCGCCGCGCGAACGGCATCGGGGCGCAGGCCGCCCTCCCCCATCCCGACCTTGGTGGCGATCAGCACCCGGTCGCGCGCGCCGCTTTCGCGGAGCCATGCGCCGATCATCGCCTCGGATTCGCCGCCCCGATGCCCTGGCACCCACGCCGAATAGACGTCGGCGGTGTCGATCATGCTGCCGCCGCGCGCCGCAAAGCGGTCGAGAATCGCGAAGCTCGCCGTCCGGTCGGCGGTCCAGCCGAAGACATTGCCGCCGAGTACGAACGGCCGGATCGACAGGCCGCTTTTGCCCAGTGCGCGTTCGGTCATCGTGACGCTCCTTCCTTCACCGCGGGCACCGCCTCGCGCGGGTTGTCGCTGAACAGCCCGTCGATCCCCGTCGCCAGATAGGCGGCGATCTCCGCCGCCAGGTCGCCGTGCCCCGCCGGATTGATCCCGCTCTTGTCGCCCAGCGGCAGGAAATAATTCTCGCGGCGGAAGGTCCACGGATGCACCTTCAGCCCCGCCGCATGGGCATCGCGGACGAGCGACGTCGGATCGCCCAGCGTGCCCAGCGCGCCGCGCGGGATGACCATCGCCTTGTTCGGCCCGATGCCGTCGGCATAGGCGGCGACCGCCTTCAGCCCCGCGGGCGACGCCATCGCGGCATAGCTCGTCCGCGGGTCATCGGCGGGCCCGCCCTCATCGTCCATCAGCTGGATTAGCGGCAGGTCGCTCTTCGCGCGGATCGCCTTGAGATTGCCGACCTCGAAGCTCTGGATGAACACCGGCGCCGTTCGGCCGCGATAACCGTATTTTTCGAGCAGCGCGAGCAAGGGCGCCTCGTGCGGCAGACCGATCGCGGCGAAATAGCCCGGATGCTTGGTCTCGGGATAGACGCCGACCGGATGGGTGCGCTCCATGTTCACGCGCGCGAGAAGGTCGAGAATCTCCTCGAAGGTCGGAACCTCGAACTTGCCGTCGTTGGCAGTGCCGCGCAGCCGCGGAATGCGCTCCTTCGCGCGCAGCGTCTTGAGTTCGGCGAGGGTGAAATCCTCGGTGAACCAGCCCGTGACGTCCTTGCCGTCGATCCGCCTGGTCGCCTTTCGATCCGCGAACTCTGGACGGTCGGCGACGTCGGTGGTCTCCGAAATCTCATTCTCGTGCCGCGCGACGAGCACGCCGTCCTTCGTCAACACCAGGTCGGGCTCGATGAAATCGGCCCCCTGCTCGATCGCCAGTTCATAGCTCGCCAGCGTATGCTCGGGTCGCTCACCCGACGCACCGCGATGCGCGATGACGATCGGCGGTTGGCCGTCGAGGGTGGGCACCGCCGCCATCGGCTCAGCGGCACAGCCGGCGGGCAAAAGCAACGCCAGCACGGCGGCGTACCAGCGCCTCATGCCGCAAGGCGGGCCTGCCGGTCATCGGCGGCGAGCAGCGGGAGCCTGACCACGTGCGGAAAATAGGCCGAACGCCGCCGCCTTGGCCAGCGGTTTTCGGGGTCCGGAGGAAAAAGTTTCACGTGCGGGCGCGGGCTTCGCCGCGCCCATCCCGCTCTTCGTCATGCTGAACCTGGTTCAACATCATGGTCCGCGCTTTCGTTGAGCGCCGCGTCCCGAGCATGATGGCACTGGGTCAATCCAAAGTCATCGGAGTGTAAAAAGACCGGGCCGACGTCGGCCTGGGAGTGAGCACGACATCGACCCGAGGTTTCCCCAGTGGAGTGGGCGGAGAAGATTTAGAACTTCATCGATGCGTTAAACCCGATGATGCGCGGGTCCGGCGTGAACACGTTGGTCGTCAGGCCATTGTCATCGCTGTTCACGAAGAACCCCGTGATCGGCATTTTCTTGAACAGGTTCTTGACATAGAGCTGAAACGAGAGACCCGATTCCGGCCTGGTCAGCATGACGGCGACGTTCATATTGTCCCACGCCCGCAACCTGTCGAACTCCGTGTTGTAAACCCGGCCGAAGCTTTTCGACTGGAAATAATAGTCGCCGCGGAAGGTCAGTTCCCAATCGCCGCCTTCGAGGAAGAATGTATATTGCGAACCGATATTTGCGGTCAGGCGCGGCGCGTTGGGCAGCTCATTCCCCTCGAGGTCCGCATAAAATCCGCGGCCACCATTGGGCGCGCCGCTCGACCCCCCGATCCAGGCTTCGGGATTGGCGGGATCATAGGGCACGAGCGCACCGACAGTTGCGGGATTATAGGGCGCCAGCGGATCATAGGTGAAACCATAGGCCGGATTTACAAGCACGTTCCCCCGGTTGGGATTCCAGTAATTGAGGGTACCGACCCTGACCGGCCTGGCGGGATTCCAGCTGCCAAAACGGTCCGCGCCCGGGCATAGGGTGGCCAAAACTTGTGCGGTGGTTCCCGGCGACGGAGGTATCAACTTACCAGCCTCCACGCGCAACAGCTGTTCCACCAGGGCGCGCGGGGCGATGATCCATTCGGCCTGCGCGCCGAGTTCGTGCAACTGACGCGGGCCGCCGCCGGCGCCGCGCCGATGAGCGACTGAACGGGCGGATTTTTCGTGTGGGACGGGAGCGCCGGCCAGAACCAAACCGGCGCTCCGTTCGTTTGCCTAGGGTCGTAAACCAGGGAGGCGGCGAGTGTTCGACGTCACCGACTCGCGTACCCAAAATCTCATCCGCCTGGACCCGACCGAAGCGCCGCATTTCGGCGCGCCGGGCCGGCTCGGCTTCCACCTGATCGACACCACCATGATGTACGCGCCCCGCTCGGGCGGGGTGAAGCGCTACCTGCATCAGAAGCGCGACTGGCTGGCCCGCCGCCGGCCCGACATCAGCCACACCCTGGTGGTGCCCGGCGCGGTCACCGGCCTCGCCGCCCCTGGGATCGTGTCGGTCGCGGCCGCCCGCCTGCCCTTCGGCGACGGCTACCGGATGCCGGCCCTGACCGCCAAGTGGGAGACGGTGCTGCGGATGCTGGAGCCGGACATCATCGAGGCCGGCGACATGTTCGTGCCCGGTCACGCGGCCCTGGAGGCCGGGGAGGCCCTGGGCGTCCCCGTGGTCGGCTTCTGCCACACCGACGCGGCGGCCCTGGCGGCCCTGCACTTCGGCGAGTGGGCGCAGGCGCCCGCCATGAAGCACTGGGCGGCGATCTTCCAGCAGTTCGACCGGGTGGTGGCGCCCAGCCGCCACATCGCCCAGCGGCTGAGCGAAGCCGGAGTCGAGAAGGTCAGCGTGCAGCCGCTGGGCGTCGACACCGACCTCTTCCATCCCTCGCGCGCCGATCCCGCCCGGCTGAAGCGCCGGCTTGGCCTGCCGGCCTCGACCCGGTTGCTGGTCTTCGCCGGCCGCCCCGCCCGCGAAAAGAATATCGACAGCCTGATCTGCGCCGTCGAACGGCTTGGCGAGCCCTATCGCCTGCTGCTGGTCGGGGCGGGCAAGGACGCCCACTATTCGCCGCGGGTGATCCCGCTGGGCTACGAGCGCGATCCCGAGCGCCTGGCCGCGACGATCGCCAGTTGCGACGCCCTGGTCCACGCCAACGAGAACGAACCGTTCGGCCTGGTGGTGCTGGAGGCCCTGGCCGCGGGCCTGCCGGTGGTCGGCCCCTCGCGCGGCGGCATCGCCGAACTGATCGACGATCAGGTGGGCCAGCGCGCCCACAGCGTCAATCCGGCCGGCATGGCCGAGGCGATCGAGGCGCTGTTCGCGCGCGACCTGGCGCCGATCCGCGCCGCCGCGCGCCGCCGCGCCGAGCAGCGGCACCGTTGGGACACGACCTTCGAAGGCCTGACCCGGCTCTACGGAGAACTGGTGGCCGGTCGCGCCGCCGGCTGGCCGGCGGCGCTGCGGGCCTGAAACCTCAGCGGCCCGTCGGCATGTCCTTGAAGGGCACATCCTTGTCGACGCGGATGTCGCCGGGCAGGCCCAGCACGCGTTCGGCGATGATGTTCCTCAGGATTTCGTCGGTGCCGCCGGCGATGCGCAGGCCCGGCGCGAACATCACCGACGAGTGGAAGGCGCCGTGCAGCGGGGCCAGGTCCGGGTCGTTGATGATCCCGTACTGATCCAGCATCTCGATGGCCGTATTGGCCAGGTCCTGCATCTGGACCGCCGAGATGATCTTGCCGATCGAGCTTTCCGGCCCCGGGGTCTGGCCGCGCGAGAGCGCGGTCATGGTCCGGTTGCGGGTGTGCTTCAGGCCCTCGGCCTGGACGTACCAGTCGGCCAGCTTCTCGCGCAGGGCCTGATCGGTCAGGGCGGTGGCGCCGTCGTGGCTGGGCGTCTTGCGCGCGACGTCCATGAACTGGCTCCAGCCCGCGCCCGAGGCGCCGCCGACCGCCAGGCGCTCGTTCATCAGGGTGACCAGGCTGACCTTCCAGCCCTCGCCCTCGGCGCCCAGCCGCTGACTGTCCTTCACGCGGACATTGGTGAAGAACACTTCGTTGAAGCCCGACCCGCCGGACATCTGGTGGATCGGCTTGACCTCGACGCCCGGGTCCTTGAGGTCGAGCCAGAACATGGTCAGGCCCTTGTGCTTGGGCACATCGGGATTCGTCCGAACGATGACGATGCCGTAGTCCGAGAACTGGGCGCCGGTGGTCCACACCTTCTGACCGTTGATCACCCAGTCGCCGGAGCCGTCGTCCACCCGCTCGGCCTTGGTGCGCGAGGCGGCCACGTCCGAGCCGCCGGACGGTTCGGAGAAGAGCTGGCTCCAGATCTCCTCGCCGCGGATGGCCGGGCCCACAAAGCGCTTCTTGGTCTCCTCGTCGGCGAAGGTCATCACCGTGGGGAGGCACATGCCCAGGCCGATCTGGAACGGATTGCCCGGGATCGGATGCTTGGCTTCCTCCTGGTTGAAGATCACCTGCTGGACCGGCGTGCCGCCCTGCCCGCCCCATTCCTTGGGCCAGGTGATGCAGGCGTAGCCGGCCGCCGCCTTCTTGGCCTGCCAGGCCTTGGAGGCGGCCATGCCGTCGCCGCCTTCGGGGTCGGACGATGCTTCACGCTTCTTGGGCGCATTGGCGGCGAGCCAATCGCGAACCTGGGCGCGGTAGGCGGCTTCTTCGGGGGTGTCGTTGAAATCCATGATCCTGCTCTCCCCTCAGGCGGCTTCGACGTTGCGGCGTTCGAGATGGCTGACGAGGCGCTCCTTCCAGACCCGCGGCGCGCCGGCCACGAGCGAAAGCTGGCGCGAGCGCCGGTAATAGAGGTGGCAATCCATTTCCCAGGTGAAGCCGATGCCCCCATGGGTCTGGATGTTCTCCTTCGAGGCGAACCAGAAGGCTTCGCTGGCGGCGATGCGCGCGGCGCTGGCGGCCACCGGCAGTTCGGGGGCGTTCGTGTTGAGCGCCCAGGCGCCGTAATAGGCGTTGGACCGCGACAGTTCGTTCTTCACGTACATGTCGGCGAGCTTGTGCTTGATCGCCTGATAGGAAGCGATGACCCGGCCGAAGGCGTAGCGCTCGAGCGCATATTCCTTGGCCATCTCCAGGCAGCGGTCGGCGCCGCCCGTCTGTTCGAAGGCCAGCAGCACGGCCGCGCGGTCGAAGACCTGTTCCAGCAGCTCGAAACCTTCACCGGCGGCGCCGATCCGGCGGACCGGCGTGTCCTTGAAGGTCAGCTTGGCCGCATCGCGGGTCGGGTCGAGGGTCTTGACCACCTCGCGGCTCACCGGGCCGCCGGTCAGATCGGCGATGAACAGGCCCGGCTTGCCGTTCTCCTTGGCCAGCACCAGGGCGACCGTGGCGATGTCGCCGTCGGTGACCGGGACCTTCACGCCGGTCAGCTTGCCGTCCGAAACGCTCGCCTGCAGAGCGGCCGGCGTCAGCACGCCGGGGCCTTCGGAGGTCGCCACCGCCCCGATCACCTCGCCGGCGGCGATCTTCGGCAGCAGCTCGGCCTTCTGCTCGTCGCTGCCGGCCAGCATGATCGCCTCGGCCAGGAAATAGACGGTCGAGGCGAAGGGGATCGGCGCCACCGCCCGGCCCAGTTCTTCGGCGATCACGCAGAGTTCGAGGTGACCGAGGCCAAGGCCGCCATGCGCCTCGGGAATGGCCGCGCCGAGCCAGCCCTGAGCCGCCACCTGCTTCCACAGGTCCGCATCATAGGCCTTGCCGTCGTCGTCCAGCACCTTGCGGACCTGCGAGGTCGGGCAATTGGCCTGGAGGAACTTGCGCGCCTCGTTCTTCAGGAACTTCTGGTCGTCTGAAAAGTCGAAATTCATTTCCGCCCATTCCGCCGCTGGTCCGGCTGGTTCGATACGTCTTCGCGGCACCATACGCGTCGCGCGCGCCTTGGAAAGATTGACCTCACGTCAAGAATTTCCGGGTCTTATGGGCCTCTGGACCGAGGGCTCGAGAAGGCGCGCGCATGGCCAAGGCGATATTCCAGAGGAACCAGAAGGTCTGGGTCGAGAGCGTCGGCGTCTGGGCCAGCGTGGAAAAGATCGTGCCGATCTGGGCCCGCGGCTTCGACGAGCCGGTGCGCGTCACCTATGACGTCGGCCTGGGCCGCGAGTTCCTGGCCCACGAACTGAAGCCCGAACAGGACAGCGGCGCCGAGGCGGTCGGGGACGGCGCGCCGCCCTGGCGGCTGCTGCGCGCCCGCAACAAGTGGCAGACCGAGGACGACAGCGGCCACCATCCCTATCCGGGGACCTATCCGGTCGTGGTGACCGATGCGGCCGACTGGGGTGGCTGGCGCGTGCCGGGCGCCGAATACGACCGCGATCCGCACAAGATCGAATTCCAGGCCCGCCTCATCACCTGCGCGCCACGGATGCTGGCCCTGGGCCGCGCCCTGGTGAAGCTGGTCGACGAAAGCGCCGGCGATGCGCCGCCCGAGCTGCAACGCATCGCCGAGGAGTTCGCCAAGCTGGACCGGCACTTCCGCGAGGCCCCGAGCGCCAACCCCGTTCCGGCCCGGGCCAAGGTGGCCTGACGCCGCGCGCTCAGGCCAGGCGCTGGGCCGCGCCGCGGCGGCGCGCAAGGCCGCCCACCATGCCGAAGCCGACGATCATCATCGCCCAGGTCGCAGGCTCCGGCACCCCGCCGCTGATCGGCGAATAGGTCGAGCGGAACTCCCAGTTGACGATGTCGTGGTTCGCCGCCGCCGCGCCGGTGCCCGAGGTGAACCCGACAAACGCGTTCGGCGTGCCCAGCACGCCCGCAAGATTGACGTTGTAGGACAGCAGGGCGAGGGCCGGGCGTATGTTGCTGCTGGCCAGGCGCACCTCGAGTTGCTCCGTCGCGCCGTTGTAGTCGACCCACGCGGTCAGGTCCTGGCCGCCGTCGAGCGCGAAGGGCGAGGCGATCGAGGACGTCGAGGCGACGGAGCCGCTCAAGTCGATGCCGACGTGGTTGTCGTTGATGTCGTAGCCGGCGTTGTACCAGTTATCGAACTCGATCCCGACGCTGTTGGCGACGCCCTGGTAGCCGATGCCCCCGCCCAGGCCGCCGACATTGTTCGAGTTCGTCTGGACCGTGAAGACGATCCCGTCCGCGCCGCCGTTGTACTGGTTGTTGAAGTTGAAGGTGAAGCGGGTCGAGAAACTGACATCCGCGCCCAGCGTGATGGGATTGGTGCTGAACACCGATCCGGCCTGATTTTGAGCCGACGGCGTGACCCGCAGCACCGTGCGCGAGCCGTCGTTCGCCGCGGCCGCCGAGCCGTTCAACTGCAGCCCCGTCGTCGAGCTGAAATCGTTGAAGACGATGGTCGTGGCCAAGGCGGGCGACGAAACGAGCGCGGCCGCAGCCGCCGCGCCAAGCAATCCGACCTTCATGTTGGTTCTCCCGAGCGAGGGGCGAAACGGCCCCTTTCGCAAAGAACATTGCGGGCGGGCCATGCGCGGCTCAATAGTGCAGATGCGCTATGAAATGGAGGATGGGTGGCCTTCACGGGCGACATTGAAACCGCCGGCGGCGCGGTGAACGCGCTGATCGCCCACATCTATGCCGGCGTGCTGGAACTGCCGTTCGCCGACTTCAAGGAACGCACCCTGGCCAGGGTGCGCACGGCAATCGCCTTCACCTCCGGCGTCTGGGCCTCGGGCGCCTACAGCAGCAACACCATGCACAGCGTCTCGCTGCTGAACCACCAGCCCGAAATGCTGATGGACTATGTCGCCCACTGGCAGGACAGGGACTTCGTGCGCGCCGCGGTGGTGGCCGCGCCGGGCAAGGCGTTCCGCAACGAGGACATCGTGCCCCTGGCCGACTTCCGCCAGTCCGCCATCTATCTGCAGTTCTGCCGCCCGGCGGGCCTGGAGCACGCGCTGGGCGTGGTGGACGCCGACCTGGCGAGAGACCTGGGCGAACTTCTGTTCCTGTTCCGAGACGATCCCGATGCGCCGTTCACCGACGAGGAGGTCGCGCGGCTCGAACTGCTGTCGCCGCACCTGACCACCGCCTGGCGCCAGCGTCAGGCCCTGCATCGCTACGAGACCGGCAATCCGGCGGAGTTCGGCGCCAGCGGACAGGCGGTGATCGACGACCAGGGGCTGCTCTGCGCGGTCGAGGCGCGGTTCAGCGAACTGCTGCGGGCCGCCTTCCCCCACTGGACAGGGCCACGCCTGCCGCCCGACGCGGCCCGGGCCCTGCGCGACGGCGTCGCCCGGGCCGGCCGCCTGGAGTTCCGCCTGATCCGCGGCGAAGGGCGCCACGTGCTGTCGGCGCGGCGGCTGGGCGACGACGGGCTGACCTCCGCGGAATCGAAGGTCGCCCACCTGTTCGCCGGCGGCCGTTCGAACCGCGATGTCGCGGCCGAGCTGGGAGTCAGCCCGGCCACGGTGCGCAACCAGCTCGCCTCGATCTATCGCAAGCTCGACATCCACTCGAAGACCGAGCTGGCGCGGCTGTTCCCGCCGGACGCCAAGGCGCCGGGGGCCAGCTCTGGCGAGGACTAGAACCTGTAGCCGACGCCCGCCGACACGACCCAGGGGTCCAGCTTCACCTTGGTCTTCAGCGCGCCGTTGTTGACGCTGGCGTCGGTCTCGAAGAACACCTTCTTCACGTCCAGATTGGCGCTCCAGCGGTCCTTCAGCGCGACGTCCACGCCCGCCTGCAGCGCGTAGCCGAAGCCGTCGTCGATATCGACCTGGAAGCCGTTCTTGTCCTTGCCGCCGTAGAACAGCATGTAGTTGATCCCCGCGCCGACATAGGGGCTGACCTTGGCCTCGGGCGCGAAGTGGTACTGCAGCGAGACCACCGGCGGCAGAACCCAGGTCTTGTGGACTGCAATGTCGGTTCCCGGCCCGACCGCCTTGACCTCGTGCTGGGTCGTGCCGGCGATGGCCTCCACCGCGACGTGATCGGTCAGGAAGTAGGTTAGGCCGAGGGTCGGCATGACGTCGTCCCCGACCTTGGCCTTCAGCCCGCTGTCCGCGCCGGCCGCGGTCTTGATCGCGCCGTCCGCATCGGTGAGCACGCCGGTCGCGCGCACATTGAGCATCAGGACGCCCTTCTGCTTGGGCTGGAAGTCCTGGGCCGAAGCCGCTCCGGCCAGGCAGGCGGCGGCCAGGCCGGCGAAGGCGGCGAAACGATAGGCGCTCATGAATTATCCCCAATTTTGTTACGGCTATTGCCAAGGCGGATATGCACCCGCCCCCAAGGCCACGCTTTGACCGAGCGCAAATCCCGGCCCCTTCGCGCATCGCCGCCCTGGCGGTCCCCGCCGGCCGTGGCTAAATGCCAGGCATGCGCACTGACACGCCCCAGCCGATCCGGCTCGCCGACTACGCCCCGCCCGCCTTCCTGATCGACGAGGTCCGCCTCGCCTTCGACCTGGCGCCCAACACCACCCGGGTGAAGGCCCGCCTGAGCGTTCGCCGCAACGGCGACCACGACCAGCCCCTGGTGCTCAACGGCGAGCGGCTGAAGCCGGTCTCGGTGGCGATCGACGGCCGCGTGCTGGCCGACGCCGAGCGCACGATCGACGCGGAATTCCTGACCATTCCGGGGGTTCCCGACGCCTTCAGCCTGGAGACCGAGGTCGAGATCGACCCGGAGAACAACAAGGCGCTGGAAGGCCTCTACATGTCCGGCGGCCGGTTCTGCACCCAATGCGAGGCCGAGGGCTTCCGCAAGATCACCTGGTATCCGGACCGGCCCGACGTGCTGTCGCGGTTCACGGTGCGCATTGAGGCCGACAAGGCCGTCCGCCACCTGCTGTCGAACGGCAACCTGATGGAATCCGGCGACCTGCCGAACGGCCGCCACTACGCGGTCTGGAACGACCCGTTCCCCAAGCCGGCCTATCTGTTCGCCCTGGTCGGCGGCGAGCTCGACGTGCTGGAGGACAGCCTCGTCACCATGACCGGCCGCACGGTCGAGCTGAAGATCTTCGTCGATCCGGGCATGGCGCCGCGCGCGGCCTACGCCATGGACGCCCTGAAGCGGTCGATGAAGTGGGACGAGGACGCCTTCGGCCGCGAATACGACCTGGACCTCTTCATGATCGTCGCCGTGCGCGACTTCAACTTCGGGGCCATGGAGAACAAGGGGTTGAACATCTTCAACTCCTCGCTGCTGCTGGCCGATCCGGCGACCGCCACCGACCTCGATTACGAGCGCATCGAGAGCGTCGTGGCGCACGAATACTTCCACAACTGGACCGGCGACCGCATCACCTGCCGCGACTGGTTCCAACTGTGCCTCAAGGAAGGCCTGACGGTCTTCCGCGACCAGAGCTTCTCGGCCGACATGCGCGGCCACGCCGTCCAGCGGATCAAGGACGTCAAGGCCCTGCGCGCGCGCCAGTTCCCCGAGGACCAGGGACCGCTGGCCCACCCGGTCCGCCCCTCCAGCTATCTGAAGATCGACAACTTCTACACCGCGACGATCTATGAGAAGGGCGCCGAGGTCATCCGGATGCTCAAGACCCTGGTCGGGGCCGAGAGGTTCCGCGAAGGCATGGACCTCTATTTCGAGCGCTGGGACGGCCATGCGACGACGGTCGAGGCCTTCATCCAGTGCTTCGCCGACGTGTCCGGGCGCGACCTGTCGGACTTCTTCGCCTGGTACGAGCAGGCCGGCACCCCGCGGGTCGAGCTGAAGCACAGCTATGACGACCAGGCCCGGACCCTGACGGTCGAGCTGTCGCAGACGACGCCGCCGACCCCCGGCCAGCCGACCAAGCAGCCGCTGCCGATCCCGGTCGTGCTGGGCCTGCTGGACGGCGAAGGCCGCACCCTGGCCTTCGAGCGCGACGGCGTCGCCGTGGACGAGACCCTGGTGGTGCTGGACGGCGAGAGCGCCGCCATCACCCTGACCGGCGTCGATTCCCGCCCGGTGATCTCGGCCTTCCGCGGTTTCTCCGCCCCCATCGGCCTGACCACCGACGCGCGGCCGACCGATCGCTACGTCCAGATGGCCAGCGATCCCGACCTCTTCAATCGCTGGGAGGCGGGCCAGGACCTCGCCCGCGCCCTGATCGTCGCCCGCGCCAAGGGCGCCCCGGACCAGGTGGGCGAGGAGCGGTTCGCCGAGGCCATGGGCCGCGCCCTGGCCGACCAGGCCAGCGACCCGGCCTTCAAGGCCCTGCTGCTGGCCCTGCCGAGCGAGCCGGACCTGGCGCTGGCCTTGCAGCCGGCCGATCCGGCGGCGATCCACGAGGCGCGCGAAGCGCTGCGCCAGAGGCTGGCCCTGCACCTGACCGACGATCTGAAGCGCATCCATATCGGCCTGCAGGAGCTGGGCGAGTTCTCGCCCGACGCCGCCAGCGCCGGCCGCCGCGCCCTGCGCAACGCCGCCCTCGACCTGCTGGCCGCCAATCCGCGCGCCGAGATCGCCGAACTGGCCGAAGGCCACTATCGCGCCGCGGCCAACATGACCGACGCCATGGGCGGGCTTTCGGCCCTGATGCTGATCGGCGGCCAGGCCTATGAGGACGCCCTGGCCGACTTCTTCCAGCGCTGGAAGTCCGAGCCCCTGGTCATCGACAAGTGGTTCGCCCTGCAGGCGCGCGATCCCGACGAAAGCGCGCTTGGCCGCGTCATGGGCCTGACCGCCCACCCCGCCTTCGAGCAGAAGAACCCCAATCGGCTGCGGGCGCTGGTCTCGACCTTCGCCAACTTCAATCCGGCCCGGTTCCACGATCCGAGCGGGGCGGGCTATCGCTTCCTCGCCGACCAGATCCTGGCGGTCGACAGCTTCAATCCGATGACCGCCGCGCGGCTGGTGGACCCGCTGGGCGGCTGGCGGCGCTACAAGCCCGAGCTGGGCGCCTTGATGAAACAGGAACTGGAGCGGATCGCCGCCAGCGAAGGCCTGTCCAAGAACGTCCACGAACTCGTCGCCAAGGCGCTGGCCGACTGACGAGCCCGCCCTGATCCGAAACGCCGCACCCGGCCACGTCTGCGGATGACGCGACCGGCGGCCTTGCGTAGACTCTCCGTTAAGGTGAATCAGGGCGCAGGGGAGCGGTGGGACTTTGTCCAAACGCGGTGGCAAGGATACGGCCGGATCGCGGCCAGGCCATCCGCGTGGCGTAGCGGCGCCAGGGCGAGGCCTGGCAGCCAATCAGAGCTTCGTCCGCATCGCCATCCTCGCCACCCTGCTGTTGCTGGCGATCTACACGGCCGTGGCGGTCGTGCGGATCGGCAGCCGGCCCCAGGTCTCGACGCCTGAGAACGCCCTCCTGCCGGCCCGCGCCGAGGCGCTGGCCGCGCGCCTGGACGCCGAGGGCGCGGCCCTGCAAGGCGGGCTGCTCGTCGCACGGGAGATTCTGGCGCGCCATCCCGAACCGCCGCTGGATGCGGCCGAGGCCGGGCTGAGCGCCGCTGGGGGCGCGGCCGGCGCCATCGCCATTCTCGACGAACGCGGCCCGATCGCCGTGGCCGGCAAGGCCGCCGGCGTCGACTGGCGCCAGATCGGCGGCGACCCGCGGCCGGACGGCTTCTGGATCGGCGTGGTCGACGCGCCCACGCGCCTGGTCGCCGTATCGGTCACGCTCCCGACCGCCAAGGGCGCACGCCGGATCGTGGCCCTGGGCGACCCCGTGCGCCTGGGCGCCGCGCTCGGCCCTGGCCAGGCGGTGGCCTCCGCGGACGGCCGCATGGTCCTGCCGACCGGCGGAGAGATGACAGCCGCGTTCGGCGTCGCTGCGCCCCAGCTTCTCCGGAGCGGCCTGAGCAAGGGCGCCCGCCCCGACGGGGCCAGCGTGGACCTCAGCGGCCGCAGCGCGCTCGGCGGGGCGCTGATCGCGGTCGCCGCCACCCCGTCGAGCCGCCAGGAGACGGCGTCCAGCGCCTCGGAGGTGATCTGGCTCATCACGCCCCTGGCCGCGGCCTTCGGCCTTGGCCTGCTGCTTCTGATGCAGAGCCGCAAGGTCGAGAGCGCCCAGCAGGCCTTCGTCGATTCCGAGCATCGCTTCCGGCTGGCGGTCGAGGCCGCGCGCTGCGGCATCTGGGAGTGGGACCTCACCACCGACCAGATGTTCATGTCCGACGTCACCGGCGCGATCCTCGGCTGGGGCGGCGGCGGCGTGGTCTCCGGGCAGGAAGTTCTGGAGCGGGTCTCTCCCGACCATCGCGAGCGGGTCCGCCAAGCCCTGTCGACCGCCGCCATCTATGGCGGCTTCGACGTCTCGTTCCGCGCGCCCTCGCCGCAGGGCGGACGGCCGATCTGGATCGACGCGCGCGGCCAGGCCTTCGGCCGCGCCGGCGAGGAGGGATATTCGCGCATCATCGGCGTCGCCCTCGACGTCACCGAGGAGCGGATGGCGCAGGCGCGGGCCCAGGCCGCCGAGAGCCGCCTGCGCGACGCCATCGAAAGCGTCTCCGAAGCCTTCGTCCTCTGGGACCGCCATGGCCGCCTGCTGCTGTGCAACCAGAACTTCCGCACGGTCTTCTCCCTCGAAGCCAAGCTGCTGAAGCCGGGCGCCACGCGCGAGGAGGTCAACCGCTTCGCCCAGCTCGCCATCCAGCAGGAAGCGCCGAGCCCGGACGGGCGGCGCGGGGTGCGCGAGGCCGAGCTCGCCGACGGCCGCTGGATTCAGATTTCCGAACGGCGCACCGCCGAGGGCGGCCTGGTGATGACCGCCGCCGATATCACCGCCATCAAGACCCAGGAGGAAGCCCGCCGGCAGAACGAGGAAAAGCTGCGCCAGGTCGTCGACAACCTCGAGCGCAGCCAGCAGCAGCTCTCCGAACTGGCCCGCAAGTACGAGATGGAGAAGGTCCGCGCCGAGGGGGCCAACAAGGCCAAGAGCGAGTTCCTCGCCAATATGAGCCACGAACTGCGCACGCCGCTGAACGCCATCAACGGCTTCTCCGAGATCATGGTCGGCGAGATGTTCGGCTCGCTCGGCGATCCCCGCTACAAGGGCTATGCGCAGGACATCCTGTCCTCCGGCCAGCACCTGCTGGCGCTGATCAACGACATCCTCGACATGTCGAAGATCGAGGCCGGCAAGATGAACCTGAAGTTCGAACTGCTGGAACTGGAAGAGGTGGCCGAGGACGCCGTGCGGCTGGTGCGCAACCGCGCCGAGGCGGCCGGCCTCAGCCTCTCCATCGAGTTCCCGCACCTGCCCGAGGTCGAGGCCGACTACCGCGCCTTGAAGCAGATCCTGCTGAACCTGCTTTCCAACGCCATCAAGTTCACGCCGCGCGGCGGGCGCATCACCCTGCGTGCGGAGGGCGGCCGCGATCCCCTGGGCGAGCACATCCGCGTCAGCGTGCAGGACACCGGGATAGGCATCGCCGAAGACGACCTGGTCCGGCTGGCCCAGCCCTTCGAGCAGGTCGAGAATCAGCATTCCAAGACCACCCAGGGCACCGGGCTAGGCTTGGCGCTCACCAAGTCCCTGGTCGAGATGCACGGCGGCCTGCTCGACATGCAGAGCGCGCCCGGCGAGGGCACGCTGGTCAGCTTCAGCATCCCTGTCCGGCGCGAAGCCGAACACCCGCACCGCGCGGGCGGCTTCGCCGCCTAGAACACGTCGGCCGGCGCGCTCGACGCCGGAAAAGAAAACTCCGTAAATTCAATCAGATCGGAGCGGCCCCTTCTCGCGTCATGGCGGGAGGGGAACAGGCTCTGGCCGCCGAAGCGCGCCTTGCAGGGCTCGTGGTCGAAGCTGTGCCTTGGCCGCCACACCAGGGATCCGAAAAGCTTGCAGCCTCGACATTCGATAATGCGAATGAGTTGCAGTCGAGAAACATATGAACTACGGCGTCCCGCACTCACATGAATGGGGACGGGTAATGCTGAAAATTCATCTGGCGCTGAGCAGCGCCATGACGCTCGCCTTGGCGGCGATGGCTGCGAGCGGCGCGCATGCCGAGGACGCGGGGCCGACCGAGGTCGAAAGCGTCGTGGTGACGGCCTCTTCGATCGCGCAGCGCATCCAGGACGCCCCGGCCAGCGTCTCGGTCGTTTCCGCCGAAGACCTGCAACAGCGGCCCATCCAGGACATCGTCGATGCGCTGGGGCGCGTCGAAGGGGTGACTCTGTCGCGAGCGGGAAATCAGCGGACGATCCAGCTCCGCGGCCTCAGCAGCGCCTACACCCTGCTGATGATCGACGGGAAGCGGGTCAGCTCGACGAACAACATGTTCCGCGGCAACGATTACGACGCCGGCTGGGCGCCCATCGAAGCCATCGAACGCGTCGAGGTCGTGCGCGGACCGATGTCGTCCCTCTACGGCTCCGACGCCATCGGCGGGGCGGTGAACATCATCACCAAGCCGGTCGGCAAGGCCTGGACCGGATCGGTGAGCGCCGACTACACCGCCCAGGAACACAGCCAGGCCGGAGACTCCTACAAGGGCGGCTTCTATGTGAGCGGCCCGCTGGTCGTCGACACCCTGGGCCTCAAGGTCTGGGGCGGATACGACCGCCGCTCGCCGGACAAGGGCGTGAATTCCTCGGGCCTGGCCGGCATGCCGCTCCAGCAGGAAACCTTCGTCAACGGCACGCTGCAATGGACGCCGGACGAGGCCACGGACGTCACCGCGCAATATGGCTTCAGCCGCTCGAACCACGACCATTTCATCATGAAGCGCCGGGACTTCGCCCTGACGCACAAGCGCGAATGGGACTTCGGCGAGAGCCGCCTGCGCTTCTATGGCGACAAGATCGAGAACCTGACCGGCAACACCACCGGTGAGATCAATCCGAACAACGCCAGGAACTACGCCCTGGACGCCCGTTTCACCGCGCCGCTGGGCGACAACAGCCTGACCGTCGGCGCCGAGCACCGCTGGCAGGACCTGGAAGATCCGAAGCTGCTGGCTGGCTGGCCCGGCTCGCCCACCGCCGGAAAGGACACCCAAGCCGACGTCAGGCAGTGGGCCCTGTTCGCCGAGAACGAATGGCGCATCACCGAGGACCTGCGCCTGACGGTGGGCGACCGCTATGACCACCACGAGAACTTCGGCGGCCATCACAGCCCCCGCGCCTATCTCGTCTATCACCTGACGCCCAACATCTCGCTGCGCGGCGGCTGGTCGCGCGCCTTCCGCGCGCCGACCCTCCTGCAGAACAGCCCCAACTGGGGCTCGGTCTCCTGCGGCAGCGCGACCACGGGCTGCTTCATCGTCGGTTCGACCGCGTTGAAGCCCGAAACGGCGGAAAGCTTCGAGGGCGGCGTCCGCTTCGACTTCGACCGCTGGAGCGGCGGGATCACCGCCTTCCAGAACGAGCTGAAGGACATGATCTCGATCAGCAACCGCACCCGCGATCCGGCGCTGGCGCCGGGCTATCCCAACTTCGTCGGCTTCCTGGCCGATGGGCGGCCGGTCTTCCGCTACGAGAATATCGCCAAGGTGCGCAGCAAGGGGATCGAGACCAGCATCGCCGGCGACATCACCGAAACGCTCAGCATCCGGGCGAACTACACCTATCTGAAATCGGAGGACCGCTCCTCGGCCGCCCCGATCCCGCTGGTCTACCAGCCGGAGCATTCGGCGAACCTGACCTTGGACTGGCGCGCCACGGAGACCCTGTCGCTCTACGCCTCGGCCAACTACATCGGCCGCCAGTACCTCGCGGCCTATGCGAATCCGGCCTTCAACATCGTCCAGGACGCCTACACCCTGTTCGATATCGGCGGCCGCTATGATCTCAACCCGCGCCTGACCGTGCGGGCCGGCGTGCTGAACGTGACCGACAAGCGCATCGAGCGGACGACTTCGACCGAATACAACGAAGACGGCCGGCGCTTCT